>JBMFGW010000119.1:0-10162 GCA_049977145.1 Phycisphaerae bacterium | reverse complement strand
ATCCCCCTATGTGGTGCCGAGTACGGCGAGTCAAACAACTCCATATTCGATGGGCGAAAACCAAATCGTCATAACTCCGAACACCAGCTACTCGCTGACCGTTGCCACGACGTTCTTCATTCAAGCTGATAATTCGACGGCAGATTACAGCGGAAGTTTTCAATCTGTCGTTTCCAACACACCTCTTAGCGCTGCCGTTCCGCTGCCCGGTAGCGGAGCTTTGGCACTGGTTGGTGGGTTGGCCTTGGTTGGCGGCATGGCCATCCGGCGGCGAATTAAGCACTGACCAATTCAGTGGTCGATGATCGACGGTCCATGATCACTGACTAATATATGCCACGTTTTTACGCTGGATGCCGCATTGCGATGCGGGCGCTCGAGGAGCAACCGTTCACGGCCTTTCGGCTTTCCAAACTCGGCATGCGTGCACGGCGGTACCACTCCCTTGCGGTCGCGGCTCGGCCTGCCGTTACGCGTGGTAGGTACGCAAAAAACATCGTACGTGAACGGTTACTGATTTTCGACAACTGCTGCCTATACTCAAAGTGGTGCAATATGACGTGGCCATGGTTTTATGATTTGGCGGTTTATCCTCTGGAAATTCTGGGATTATCCCGGCGGCGCAAGGAGCTAATGGTTCAGGCCACAGGCCGGGTTTTAGAAATCGGCGGCGGAACCGGCGTCAATTTGCCACATTACGGCACCAAGTGCCAATTGGTGCTGACCGAGCCTGATGAGGCCATGCTGCGGCGCGCCGCGAACAGCATCGGCGCACGCACGGCGCGCTTGGTGGCGGCGGATGCGCAGTACCTGCCGTTCCGGTCCGCGAGTTTTGATATGGTCGTCGCCACCTTGACTTTCTGTACGATTCCGCAGCCGACGATGGCCTTCCGTGAAGCCCATCGTGTGCTGCGACCCGCCGGCAAGTTATTACTGCTGGAACATGTGCGTGCGGCCCGCCCCTGGATTGCCTGGCTGCAAAACGTGTTAACGCCGTCTTGGCGAATACTTGCCGATGGCTGCCACCTCAACCGCGATACCCTCGGGCTGGCCACGGCCAACGGTTTCCAGGTCGTTCAGAAACGCTATGCCCTGGACGGGGCCTTGCTGACGGCAACACTCATAGCAAGCGAAGGAACAGCTTGATCGGCACCTTGGCAGGAGGCCGACGCTATTTCCGGCGACGTAGCCGTGCACGGCCTTCTGGCTTGCCAAGCTCAAAATGAGCCTGACCATGAAAACAAATTATACCCTCCCCCCTGGGACAAAATAAAAATGTATTTCCATGATAAAGTTTGGTGTAATATTTAAGTGTGCCACGCAAACTGTCCAACAATAGAAACACATTAACGAATTGGTCGAAGTGACATGGACGCACGTGCCGAACAAGTCTACCAACAACGCAGCGTCTTTGAATTACTGTATCAGACCGTCAACAACCACCTCGCGTGACGGCCTACACCCTCGCTTCTCCCTTCAGGCCCGTGAACGGTTACCCTAAATTGAAGTGAGTATTGAGTTTCGGTATGCTGTTCGTTGGCACCTGTCCCGATTTTCCCAATTGGAGAGTTGATATCGGGATGAGTACGAAGGAAAGGAGGTTGTAGCAAGGAAAGGTTTTCTTGGAGGGTTGGCCAAGGCGGGTCGACTTGAGTTTTCTTCATAGAAATTTCGGCACTATATTTGCCGACCGTGCGGTTGGCGTAGAGTGGGAGAGCAAAGTAGTTCTGTCATAAGGAGGTTTGATATGAATACCAACAAGAAGGAACTAAAATGAACAACTTATTACCGTGTGGAAAAAATGTGCAAGCCAGAGCGTTCGCCCCCGTTGTCGTCCAAGCCATGTGTCACATGGCTTGGACGACAACGGTTTTGCTGTTGCTGTTCATGCCGGCCATGCGGGCGCATTATCTGGTTGCACAGCCGGTGGTAAAGAAAAGGGTTTTCGGCCATTGCTGTTATGGTCTGACCCCGGTCCAAGTTGACCAGCGCGCCGATCAACTTCTCGGCCGCATGACGCTAGGAGAAAAAATCAGGCTACTATCGGGTGATCCCAGAGGCTATTACAGATCGCAGAGGATTCGTCGCCTGAGCATTCCACCGCTGGATATGCACGCCTCCAGCTGCGGTATTTTAGGGGCACTTCCTTCCCAACCTGCCGCCTATCAATACTCGACGGTTTATCCGGCTTCGGTGTGTTTGGCGGCGACGTGGAATCGGCAGCTTGCGTACAAAGAGGGGGTCGCCATTGCACATGATTGTCTGGCGCGTGGTGTCACAATTCTGCTTGGTCCGGGGATGAATATTGAACGCGAGCCGCAGGATGGTCGCAACTTTGAATTTCTCGGAGAAGACCCGTTTTTGACATCGGCTGTTGAAGTGCATTGGATACGCGGCGCACAGGCGTGCGGTGTGGCCGCCTGCGCGAAACATTTTGCGGCCTACGAGGACGGTTCGGATGGCAATATCGACAGCATTGTCAGCCGCCGGGCGCTGGAAGAAATTTATTTTCCACCATTTCGGGCGGCGGTTCGGCAGGCGCATGTGTGGTCGATTATGTGTGCCTATTACAAAATCAACGGCACTTTCTGCGCTCAAAACAAGTGGCTGCTTACTGATATTTTGCGCCAGCACTGGGGCTTTAAGGGCGTGTTAATGTCGGATTGGGGAGCCAACCATGCCTGTGTCCAGTCTCTGAACGCCGGATTGGATTTAGAAATGCCACACGCCGGTTTTTACACTCCGGTAAATATTCGTAAGGCTCTCGCCGATGGCAGTGTATCGATTACGACAATAAATGAGCATGTACGGCGAATATTGCGATTAATGGTAGCCATGGGCTTGTTGAAACATCACCTTCATCCTGATGTCAGCATTCCGCTCAATGATCCGGCCGGCGTGGAGGTGGTCCGACAGGTAGCAGCGGAGGGAACCGTCCTGCTTAGAAATAAGAATCATATTCTGCCACTGCACCGGAGCCGATTGAAACGCATTGTAGTCTGGGGGCCGGTGGCAAATGTCCCGAATATCATCGGCGGGGGCAGTTCATCCGGACCACCCGTGCCGGGCATGGCGGTAAGTATGCTGCAGGCGTTAAAAAAAGTTGCCGGACCAGATGTAAAAGTTCACTATATTTCATCGCCACTATGTGTGGATTCTTCCCCTGCACCGGCCAAACTAAATTTACTCTGGGGCAAAGGGAAACTATGGACTCCGCAAGGCCACCCTGGTATCGCGGTGGAATATTTCAACAACGACACATTGACCGGACAGCCGGTGGCTAGGGGCACCGACACCACAATCAACTTCAATTGGGGGATTAACAAGCCGATTCCGCAAATTACACAAGTCCAATATTCTGCGCTCTGGCGTGGTGAAATCAAACCCGCGAAAACGGGGGCCTATGAATTTGTCAGCAGTAGTGATGATGGTTCACGCGTTTTGCTCAATGGTCGTGAGATCATTGAGAATTGGCGACCCCAAGGCCCTACGATGTGTTCCGCAAAGGCATGGTTGCGTGCCGGAAAAACCTACCGCCTTCGGATAACGTATTTCAATTTTGCCGGTCCGGCGCAGATGCACTTTGGTTATGGCTTTGTTTCCAACCAGATATTCACCGTCGCTGATCAAAAACGCATTGCCCATGCAAACGCGGTCATCGCGTGTGTTGGATTTGGAAACCAAGGCGCCCCGTTGAGTATGAAATATGAAGGGGAAGGATTCGACCGCAGTTATTATCTCTGGGGATTACAAAATCATATCCTTAGCACTCTGGCTAAACGAAATGCTCGCACAATTGTGGTGGTTGACGCAGGGGCCGGAATTGGCATGAGCCGCTGGATTCATAACGTCGCCGGTCTGCTTTACGCTTGGTATCCCGGTGAAACCGGTAATCTCTCAGTCGCTCATATTATCTTTGGAACCGTTGATCCTAGTGGTCGGCTGCCGGATACGTTTAGCCGACACTGGCGTGATGAGTCGGCATACGGTCATTGGTTGCCCATGAACATGTCCGTTCATTTTTCCGAAGGCATTTATGTCGGATATCGCTGGTATGACAAAAGGCATATTAAACCATTATATCCGTTTGGTTTTGGACTCTCCTACACCACCTTCGCCATGCGCCATTTGCATGTTACCTCCACGGGAAGTGGCAAACAGCGCGTGTTTAAGGTGACGGCGGAAGTGACCAACACCGGGAAAATGGCCGGAGCGCAAGTTGCACAATTGTACATCCATCCGCTGGTGGATCGGAAGAACCGCTGTGTGCAGACGCTGAAAGGATTCGCACGCGTGAATTTGCGGCCGGGCCAAAGCAAAACCGTGACGATGAAACTGGATTGGCGTGATTTTGCCTATTACAACTCTGCTAAACAAGACTGGCAGGTTCCCCCGGGTAAATATGAAATAGCGGTCGGGGCATCCAGCGCTGATGAGCCGCTGCACGAGACTGTACAGTGGACAACAAAATAAGTGGCACGGTCATGGCCTGTAACATGCGACAATGCCGCGAATAATTAATATTATCAAGGAATACCCGTTGATGGAACACCGAGACTTTCTTAATTCCATCGCCGCCGCCGTTGCCGCGACTTTGTCGGTCAGCGAGACGGTCATAGGATCACCACTGGAACCAGGTGGCTTTGAACCGTGGCTATGGCCAGGCGGTTAATAACTTGTGGCGCAGGTTTTCTTACTTGCATTTGCTACTGCCGCAGATAAGAAAATCTGCACCACAAAAAAGGTAATGGAATAAAGCCTCACCCATGAACGGTTACCCGGCAACGTATGGTGGACGCACTCTGGGGTGACTGCCCAGCTGAATCTTCGTGATTGGTTCCCTATGCGCGGCCGTTAAGGCTTCATTGGACCGTCGCCGCAGCCAGTGTCCGCGCGGTGGAAGGCGGAGCCGCGACCGTAAGGGAGCGGTATGACTGTAAACGGCTACCCGCCTTTTGATATCAATTTAGTCTACTAACACAGTATGGGTACTGCCCTGGCGACATAGAGCTGGTATTGCCAAGCCCCATGGGGTTTGGTTATAAAATAGCCGGGTATTTTTCTGGAGTCGCATGACCAGAGTAGTCGGACAGCACATTACGATCATTGGCGCTGGAGCTACCGGCACACTATTTGCCTCTATTCTGGCCAAAAATGGGCACCATCCCATACTTTGGGGTCGGCGGTTGGAACATATTCAGGCGCTGGCGGAGAAACGGGAAAATATTGCCTATCTGCCCGGCGTTGCCATTCCACCGCAGGTGCGGTTTACCGCCGACGATGCCACAGCATTCGATGCCGGCGAACTGATTATCTGTGCGATACCCACACAGTTTATCCGCGCCACGCTCCAGCGGTTGGCTGCGCATATACCGGCCGGCGTGCCAATGATCAGCGTAGCCAAGGGAATTGAAAATGGCGCCCTGCTGCGGCCTACGGAAATTATTACGGAAATTTGCGGGCAGCGCCGCATCGCCGCCCTCGCCGGACCGGCCATTGCCGGAGAAATCGCCGCGGGATTGCCGACAACACTGGTTGCGGCCACAACCGATCCGGCCCTGGCGCAATGGACACAACAATTATTAAGCACATCGTATCTTCGCATCTATACCAATGACGATGTTATTGGTGTGGAACTTGGCGGCGCCACAAAAAACATCATTGCCGTGGCGGCGGGAATTCTGGATGGCATGCGGGCGGGCATCAATGCCAAGGCCTCACTGCTGACACGCGGGCTGGTGGAGATATCCCGGCTCGGCGCGGCCATGGGCGCCCAACCCCGGACTTTCAGCGGTCTGGCGGGGCTGGGTGATTTGGCCACGACCTGCTTTTCTCCCGGTAGTCGGAATCGAAGTTTTGGGCAATGGATTGGGCAGGGATTGTCGCATCAGGAGGCGCTGGCGAAAATGTCGGGGGTGGTGGAAGGTATCGCCACGACCCGCAGCGTGGTGGCATTGGCCCGCCACGGCCATGTTGATATGCCAATCACCCAATGTCTGCACGCGGTTCTCTTTGAAGGCAAAAGTCCGGCCGCGGGCATCGCCGAACTCATGAGCCGCCGCCCGCGCGATGAACGATCCGCAACGGATATTCACTGACTAAATATTCCAGGTGCGATAGAATAAAGTGGAAGTGTTCGGAAAAGGATCGCGATTGATGCGTATTGCCATGGCCCAGCTAAACCCCACTGTTGGTGATATAGCCGGAAATACCAGTCGCATCACCGCCGCAATCACCGCCGCTATTGCACAAGGCGCGGAATTGCTGGTGACGCCGGAGTTATCCGTCATCGGTTATCCCCCGCGGGATTTGCTGCTCAAGCCCAGTGTACTCGAGCAAATGGAAGCAGCGGTGGGGCAAATTGCGCGACATAGCCGGGGGATTACGACGCTGATCGGTTATGCGCAGGAAAATCCGCGTCCGACGGGCCGCACACTATACAATGCCGTGGCGGTGGTACGGGACGGGGCGGTGCTTCATCGCGGCGTGAAAAGTCTGCTGCCGACGTATGATGTTTTTGATGAGAGCCGATATTTTGAACCCGGTCCGAAAACTGAAACAATAATGCTGGGAGCGCACCGCGTGGGTTTATCGATTTGTGAAGATTTATGGAATGACGAACAGATTGTCGGCCGGCAGTTGTATCGGTTCAATCCGGTGGAGGTTCTGGCGAAAGCGGGCGCCACGCTGCTGGTGAACATCAGTGCCTCACCTTTTACGCTGGGGAAGAATGATTTTCGTCGCAAACTCATCAGCCATCAGGCCCGGCGCTGGAATATGCCCATTGTGTACGTGAATCAAGTGGGGGCTAATGATGAACTGATTTTTGACGGCTGCTCAATGGCGTTTGATGCGGCGGGCCATTTGCTGGCCCAAGCGCGGGATTTTGCGGAGGACTTGGTGATTTTTGATTTACCGGGCCCGGCGCAGCTGGATTACACCGGGCCGCGCACAGGCATCGCTTCCATGCATGCTGCGCTGGTGCTGGGTTTGCGCGATTACGCCCATAAGTGCGGGTTTAAGACCGCGGTGCTGGGGCTTTCCGGCGGTATTGATTCCGCCGTGGTGGCGGCGTTGGCGACGGAGGCTTTGGGTAAGGAGAATGTCACGGGTGTGGCGTTGCCGTCGCGTTACAGTTCCGAACACAGTCAAAGTGATGCCTGTAAGCTGGCGACGGCGTTGGGAATTCACTTTTATGTGATCCCCATTGAAGCCGCGCACCGCGCTATGGAGGACACACTGCGCGCTTTATTCCGAAATTCAGCGCCGGGGCTGGCGGAAGAAAACTTACAGGCACGTATACGCGGCAATCTGCTGATGGCATTATCCAATAAGTTCGGTCATCTGCTGTTAACTACCGGTAATAAAAGTGAAGTGGCCACGGGTTATACCACGCTGTACGGGGATATGTGCGGCGGCCTGGCGGTGATCAGTGATGTGCCGAAGATGATGGTATATGAATTGGCCCGATATATTAATGCGCAGCGCGAAAAAGCGGCATTGCCGGCGGCTATTCCAGAGGGTTCGCTGACTAAACCGCCAAGCGCGGAATTGCGGCCCAATCAAACCGATCAGGACAGCTTGCCGCCGTACCCGGTCTTGGATGCGATTTTGCAACGGTATGTGGAAGAGGAAAAATCCGTCTGGGACATCATGGCGGACGGTTTTGACCAGGCGACGGTGTTGCGGGTGGCCGGGCTGGTGGATACCAACGAATATAAACGCAAACAAATGCCGCCGGGATTAAAAGTGACATCCCGCGCTTTCGGGTATGGACGTCGCATGCCCATCGCCCAGCGGTATGATCCCGCCGCCATGGCGCGGCAGCCGAAGCGATGAAACGGCACCGCATGGGGCTGCGGCCATGGCGCTTTGCGGATGATCTATGGTAAAATCTCGGCGATTATCAGGAGTATGGAATATCAAAAAGGCGACAGCGTAATGGAAAGCAGCAAAAAAGGGGGCCGCAAAAGCGGCAAAAACGGTAGTTTAGAGGATAACATCAGGGGGTTACAACGTGGATTGTCGGCCACCGGTGTAGGTGATAATATCAGCACGGCGGCGCGGGTGCGCAGAAAGACGGGCTTTGCCCCGCCCACCACCACCGCGGCGTCATTTACCCAACCCATCGCAGAAAACTATCATCATCCCGATCGCCCCGTTCCGGAGGTTCCGCGCACCACCGCCCGTGAGTTTCCGCCGCCGCCACTGCCGGTAAGGAAGCCAGCGCTGACGGAGACCCAAACCCCCGTGGTGCCGATCGGAGATGATGATCCCACACAACCGCTGCTATTTGAGGTTGCCTGGGAGGTCTGTTGGCAATTAGGCGGCATTTACACGGTTATACGCACAAAAGCCAGTACCATGGTAGAAGCATGGGGTCATCGCTATTGCCTCATCGGACCATACAACGCCGATACGGCGAGTGTGGAATTTGAACCCGCTGAACCCACCGGCCTGATTGCGGAAGCGATCCATCGGTTGGAGGAAATGTCGGTTCGCGTGCATTACGGGTATTGGCTCATTGATGGCCGACCACGCGTCATTTTGTTGGATTTTCTGGCGGCCTTCGGAAAATTGGGAGACTTTAAATATTTATTATGGAAAGATCACGGCATTCAGACCGTGGATAACGACGTGGATATGAATAACGTCGTGGTATTTGGAATGCTGGTGGGCTTATTTTTCCAGGAACTCTGCCGTTTTAAGCCTGAGAATCGTCCGATCGTTGCGCACTTCCACGAATGGATGGTCGGGCCGGGGCTGATGCGAATTAACTTCCTGAAACTTCCGGTGGCCACCGTATTTACGACCCACGCCACGTTGCTGGGGCGCTATTTATGCACCGATAATCCAGATTTTTATTCCAAATTGGATGCGATCAATCCCGATGCGGCCGCCGGGCATTACGGCATTTACCCGCGTTATTGCCTGGAGCGGGGATCCGCACATTGCGCTGATGTATTTACTACCGTATCGGATGTGACAGCTCTGGAAGCGGAAAAACTCTTACAACGTAAACCGGACGTCATCACGCCCAATGGTCTGAACATCCAGCGTTTCGCGGCGTTGCATGAATTCCAGACGCTTCATAAGCAATATAAAGAAGCCATTCATACATTTGTCGCGGGGCATTTTTTTCCATCCTATACCTTTGACCTTGACCACACCATTTACATGTTCACCTCGGGGCGGTACGAATACACCAACAAAGGCATTAATTTATTTATTGAATCGCTGGCCCGGCTCAATCATTGGCTTAAGTCGGGTAACGTCCCCGTCACGATCGTGGCATTTATCATTACCCGCGCGCCATACAAATCCATCAATGTGGATGTGCTGAAGGGCCAGGCTATGTTTGATGAACTCAAACTTACGTGTGAAAGAGTGGCGGAAGAAATTGGCCACCGCCTGCTGCAGGATGTCAGCCAGGGACGACTGCCGGATTCCAACGGTCTGATCAGCGAGCAATCGATGGTTCGGCTCAAACGCGGTTTACACGCCTGGCGCAGCTGGAAGCAACCCGCCATCGTCACGCATGATCTTTGGGATGATGCCAATGATTCCATTTTGCAGCAACTGCGGAGTTGTCACCTCTTCAACGCCAAGGAAGATCCGGTGAAAATTATTTTCCATCCGGATTTCCTTTCCGCCACGTCGCCGCTGATCGGTCTGGATTATGATCAGTTTGTGCGTGGCTGCCACATGGGCGTATTTCCAAGCTATTATGAACCATGGGGATACACGCCCATGGAGTGCGTGGCCAACGGTGTCGCCGCCATCACCAGTGATCTGGCTGGATTCGGTAGTTATGTCATGAAACATATTCATGATCCCGCCAACAACGGATTGTTTGTGGTGGGACGACGTTATGCCTCTTTTGATCAATCCGCCCATCAACTCACGGAGATACTCTTTAATTTCGCGCTCAAGGATCGGCGGAGCCGCATTGAACTGCGTAACCGGGTGGAAAGATTGTCCGAATATTTTGACTGGCATAATCTGATTTCCCACTATGCCCACGCCCATCGCCTGGCGCTGTCCAGGCAAGCCGGTGTACCGGCGGCGCCATGACTTGGGGCAGCGGTGCGCCGTGATAAGGCGTTAGTTTTCAGCGGGGAAATACCCGCCCGGCAAAGTAATCGTTCCAGCCGGTAGCAAT
>JBMFGW010000118.1:0-10429 GCA_049977145.1 Phycisphaerae bacterium | reverse complement strand
TTCCGCTGGCTCAAGGTGTACGCCAACTTTGAGCACATGATCAGCCAAAGCCCGCGGGGCGTGGAGACCTGGTTTTACGTGGCGATGATCGGCACACTCCTGATGAGCCTCTATACACAACAGGAACCCAGCACGTATGCGTTTACCGCCATGCGGCTGATTATATCGGGCGAGGCCGATTATGAGGACCTGGCCCCGCAGTTGGCGCGATTTGCCCGGGAGCGGGAACTGGCGCGGAAGCGTTACGCCCAACGCCGGGCCGCAAAAAAATCGGTCTGAACCACCCGGGGAGTTTTTTACTCTTCGCACCGGGCGCCGCTGCTGCATGCGCGAAAATAACCCGCCGCCCAATTTTCATCGCACCAAACAAGCGGTTGAACGCACGCACGCGAAAACACCACCCACAGCAAACGCCGGGCCGGACGCTACTGGGCATCACGCCATGGTGGAGGAAAATGTTCTTCAGGCGCGCAATACCGTATCGGCCTTACGGATCGGACGGCTGGTGCGGCAGCGGCTGGAGCTTATGAAACCTGATCTCTGGCGACTGGTGCGGGATGGCTCCGGCCCCGTCGCCACCCACGCAGCCCTTGCCGCCGCCATTAAGCACAGCCCGTTACTCGGTGATTTTCTTGATCTGGTGGTGCGGGAACAGTTTCGAGTTTTTAATACCACATTGTCGCGTCGGCTTTTTGATGACTACCTTTATGATTGCTGGGGGCGTGATCCGGAAATGCCGGAATTCAATGAAACCACCCGCCGCAAACTGCAAACCACCATTTATCATATTCTGGTGCAATCCGGCTATCTCACGGATACGCGAACACTGCAATTGCAGCGGGTATT
The DNA here is from genome assembly GCA_049977145.1 of Phycisphaerae bacterium. Classification (GTDB taxonomy): domain Bacteria; phylum Planctomycetota; class Phycisphaerae; order WQYP01; family WQYP01; genus JAMDCX01. The sequence goes on along the minus strand of JBMFGW010000118.1, from coordinate 9,583 downwards.
TATCGCTGAGCCGGTGGTGGCGTATCTGGAACGGAACCATGAGCGTTATGTGCTGCGGTGTATGCAGGTGGGATTATGACGGATCGGCTTACGCAACGGCTCAATGCCATATTGCCCAAGTTAATCTCGGAAGAGTTTCTGCGCAACAGCGGCATCGGCAATGAAATCGGTTTTTACATCTTTGAATATCCGCCACAGGAAGAACTCCGGGTGCGTGCGCACATCGCCATCCTGCTGGATCACCTACCAAAACAAAAGCCCGGTATGCGGGTCCAGCACGTCAATTTGCTGGATTTGCTGGTGGAATATCTCAAAAGCCGCGACTTGCTGGGTCGGGCGATTGCCATGCAGCGGGAAAAAGGCGATCAATACCTGCTCAAGGCATTGGAAAAAGTGTTGGACGCCGAACGACTCGCCCCGGTATTTGCCCAAGCCGCCGATCCAGATAATCATGACCTGATTCTGGTTTCCCGCGTAGGCAGCGTATGGCCACTGCTGCGCACCCACAGCCTGTTAAATAACCTGCATTCCCGAATGGGCAAAACACCGCTGGTGATGTTTTATCCGGGGGAATTCGACGGCAGGTTTCTTAGCCTTTTTGGAAAAAAAATTAAACCCAGTCCGTATTACCGGGCTTTTCAGCTTATACCGTGAGGAATTCCATGCAGATTAAAGACCTCTTTGAACGCGATATTTTCCGCCCCATCAATGGCGTGGTAAAAGCCGATCAGCTTGATGACGCATCGGTCTGGCAGGAACTCGATGAATTTGTCATCACCAGAGAACTCAATGGTCATATCCGCAAATTTTTCGCATCCTATCTCGACGCCATGGATAACAAGCATACCGCTGACGCATCCGGAAAAATCGGGGTGTGGATTTCGGGTTTCTTTGGTTCCGGCAAATCGCATTTTCTCAAGGTGCTTTCGTATCTTTTGCGTAATCACGAGGTTTCAGCCAGCGGGCAGTCCAAAAAGGCGGTGGAATTCTTTGACAGCAAAATCAAAGATGCCATGCTGCTGGCGGATATAAAAAGAGCTGTCGCCGCACATACCGATGTCATATTGTTCAACATCGACTCCAAGGCCAGCCACAAGGGCGGGCGGGATGCCATCCTGCAAGTATTTCTCAAAGTGCTTAATGAAATGCAGGGCTACAGCCCGGATCATCCCCATATCGCCCACATGGAGCGGCACCTTGATGAAAAGCATCTGCTGGCTAAATTTAAGGACGCCTTCCGCGCCGCCACCGGCAACGACTGGGAAAAAGAACGGGACGCCTACGAATTCAACCGGGATCAGGTTGTTCAGGCGTTTATGCAGGCTACCGGACAGAGTAACCAATCCGCAACCCAGTGGATCGACAATGCCGAAGCCCATTTTTCGCTGACGGTGGAGAACTTCTGCAAATGGGTCAAAGAGTATCTGGACTCAAAAGGATCGGATCGCCGCCTGATCTTTCTGGTGGATGAAATTGGGCAGTTCATCGGCACGGATTCGCACCTGATGCTGAACTTGCAGACCATTACGGAGGAACTTGGCGTAACGTGCAAAGGACGGGCCTGGATTGTCGTTACATCGCAGGAGGATATTGATGCGGTGCTGGGGGAGATGAAACCGCCCAAAACCAACGATTTTTCCAAAATCACGGGCCGCTTCCGAACCCGTCTATCGCTTTCCAGTGCCAACGTGGATGAGGTTATTCAATCCCGTCTGCTGGCCAAAAGCCCCGATGCCAAACCGGAACTCACCACGCTCTTTACCCAAAAGGGCGATATTATGCGCAATCAATTAACCTTCGGTAATGTGGGCATGACCCTCCGAGGATATAAAGATGCCGAGGACTTTATCAAAAACTATCCCTTGGTTCCCTATCAGTTCACGTTGCTGCAGAAAATATTTGAATCCATCCGCAAATCCGGAGCCACCGGGCTGCATCTGGCACGGGGGGAACGTTCCATTCTTGATGCGGTCCAATCGGCCCTGAAAACAGTTGCCTTACAAGGGATCGGAATACTGGTTCCGCTTTACCATTTTTACCCTGCCATTGAAAATTTCCTTGATACCTCCGTCAAGCAGACCATTGATCAAGCCAAAGATCGCCGGGTAGAGGACTTTGACATAGAACTTCTCAAGGTGCTGTTTCTGATCCGTTATGTTGATGAGATGAAAGGCAATGTTGATAACCTCGTCACGCTGTGCGTTGACGGTGTGGATACGGATCGCGTTGCGTTACGCCGCAAGATTGAGGAAAGTCTGGCCCGTCTGGAAAAAGAGACCCTCATTGCCCGCAGCGGCGAGAATTATTTCTTTCTGACCAATCAGGAACGGGATATCAACCGCGAGATAAAAAATGTTGAATTAAGCGGCGGCGAAGAGGCCGAATTGCTGGGCAACATTATCTTCGACGAGGTGCTCAAGGAACAGCGAAAACACCGCTATTCCGCCAATAAAATGGATTTCGATTTTAATCGGCGTTGCGATGGACATCCTGTCGGCAATGAATTGCAAGGATCATTGCTGGTGTCTGTCATCACGCCGCTCTCCGATGAATGCGAACTCTATCAAGAGGATGCCAGGTGCAAACTGGCCAGCGTGGTGGATGGCGGAATCCTTCTGGTTCGCCTTGGTGCAAATAATATGCTCATTGATGAGCTGCGCATCTATAAAAAAACCGAAAAATATCTGGCGCGAAAAAACGACGGCACACAGCCGGAGCAAACCCGGAGAATTTTATCCGATATCGCGGCTTTCAACCGCGAACGTCGCACCCGTCTGACTGGATTGTTAGACCAAATGCTCATTGAGGCCAGCTACTTTGCCAACGGGGTGCCGCTTCCCATTAGGGCCAGCACCGCCAAAACAGCTCTCGAAGAAGCCATGGAATATCTGGTTAAAAATACCTTCACAAAGATGCAGCTACTGGCGCGGTTGTTTCCGGATGATCAATCCCTTCTGCGGGAGATTGCCGCTACGCTACGCAACAATAACATCAGCCCGCTGCAACCGGGCTTGCAGGGAGAACCTGCGAACGCCCAGGCATTACAGGATATCCGCAGTTACGTGGACCTTTGCGGTAAAACCAGCCGCCAGATCGTGCTGTACGACATGATTCAGAACCGCTATGCCAAACGCCCCTATGGCTGGCCGGAAATGGAAACGGCACTGCTGGTGGTCCAACTGCTGACCTGACTTCCCGCCGTGATGAGCGAAAATCGTTGATTTACGGCCTTTCCGGCGTAATGCACTTGCTACATTCAACCCGGTGCCCAAGCGGGCGGCTGGGTAAAGAGTTCCAGTAACCCCAGTTCACTGAGAACGGCATTGAGTTCGTTAGGAATGCGGGTTACCTTGGTTTTCAGACTTTGACCGTTCACCTCCAGACGCCCCAGCCGGATGGTCTGTAATTGCCGGAGCAAATGATGTACTTCGACGGTCAGGCCTTTTAGCCGCCATTGGGCAATAAGTTTGCGTATATGAGGTGACAACTTGGTGACATTACAAACCGTGCGACGCGTGTTCCTTTGGGGGGTACGGAAGGATTCACGCACCAGATACGTGAAGTAGGTAGCCTTGCCGCGTTTACAAGTTGTCGTCTGCATGAGCATACAGGCTACATAATACACTATCAAACATTGCACTGCAAACATACTATATAAAATATACACCATAATGGTACTTGCTACATTTGCACCGAAAACTACGCTTTTTCAGGCTTTTTTTAAAAATGAACGGGAAGTTAGGTTAAGCAGCGTTCCGATTCCCAATGAACGCATCGGAAATGAGGCTGCGGAACTGCTTTCCATGTTGATGGACGGAAAAATGGGGGTGCGGCATGAAACGCAGGTCAGCCCCGAAACGGTAGCCGCCCGATATAGTACCGAAGGTCCGGTTACCACAGAAGTATGCGTTTTAATGGCGATAACGTTCATCCGGGAAAATGCATGCAAAGGCATTAACACGGAGGATGTTCTGGATCATCTGAGCAGAAATGCGCATCTCATATCCCGCAGCACGCTGGAGCGGCGATTCCGCGCGGCACTTCGCCATTCACCCAAGGATGAAATTCTGCGTGTACGCATCGCCCGCGCGGGCGAACTGCTGATGACCACAACCTACCCACTGTCGAAAATAGCTGAAATGGTCAGCATCCAAAGGCCGGAACACCTCTCCGCCACCTTCAAGCGGTTGACCGGGCACTTGCCGGGCGAGTTGCGGGGAAATGGCGGGAAGTTGTAACGGGACACCACAAGTCCCTAACGGTATCAACAGTATCGATCAGTAATCGCAGTATTTCCGGGGTTTCGGTTGAGGGGTGGTGATGTTCGAGGTGCTTTTGTTGGCACGGTTCCATAATTGATGGATGTCGCCCTTTCGTGCCCCAGTGCGGAAGGCGCCGTTGCGCTGCGTGGTCCATGCAGCCGTTCCGGAAATAAGCCTGCGTCCAAATAAGAAATATACCCTTTACCTCACTGTCTGATTAAAAATAATCTCCCTTCGGCGGAACCCAGCGACAACTGCAACCCCGGCATGCCTGGGCTAGCATCCACAACGGGTATTTCCGCTCCGGTCATTGGATCTATCTCGACGATATTCTTGAGCGGGGCGACAAAATCCACCGTCGGCCACGCGGTGTAGCAATAACTGTAGTTATTTAATAACACCGCGGCCCTGCCGTCGGCATGTTTGAAAATGCCAATCAGATAATCTCCCGGCGTCAGGCTCTTGAGTGGCGAACCCTTTAGTATCGCCGCGGGAATCGCGTTGGGTGGTATACGGTATACACTCTCACTGGTTAGCTGCATCAGTGTCGGCCCCAGATGTTTCAACTTGGCATTGATTCTTCGTGATTGGTAGTAGTGGCGTGTCGGATTCCCATCCGTGTTGATAAGTGCGCTGCCGTAATACGCCGCACCGAGCGGCGTCCAATAACAGAAATAAAGTATTCCTTTTGCTCCATACGCAAGAGAGGTATATATCTGCCAGCGCATCTGGGCCTCGGTGGGATCACTGTGCCTTCCAAATGGCATGTCGTTAAAAAAATTCCAGAAAGGAATCCGCCGGAGAATCGCGTATTTACGCAGAACGGCCAAATTGTTGCAATAAACGTCTTGGGTGTTTTGATGGGCTTCCATAAACGGATAGATATCCGCACAAAGCACGTCGGGGTTTACTTCCCGGATGAACCGGTCGACGTAGTCATCGTATGTTTGCGCTCCTTGCGTTGCCGGATATGTATAAATTGGTAATAAATTAATGTACCCCAGCTTGCCCGGCCTCACTCTTCGCAGATGGTCAACCATGTACCCCAGGTTTGGAAAAAGCCGGGTGTTGGGTTCGTCGTGGAGCATGTAGCCCCAGCAGGCGGGATGGTCAGGGAATTTATCCGCTTGTTCAATTCCACCAATGTCTGCCGCGCCATGCACCGCGCCATTTTCGTAGCCCGGCAGGTACACCAATGCTTTTAACCCGTATTTTTGGCATAAATTCAGTTGGCGTTCATCCTCACCCGGTGTCCTCGCTCCGAATCCCCCCATCGCCACCGTGAAGTTGGCCGCCGCGAGTTGGGCATAGTGTTCCTCCATGTGCGCATCGGCCGGCGGATCCACCCAAAAGCTGATGCAAAAGCGATCCTGCTTGAATCGCACTGGAATTTCCGGCGACGATGCGAGTACCTCCGTTGAATTCCCCGGCAGTAGTGCCAACGTCGCCAATGACGACACGAGGAATGCTCGTCGTCCGCTTATCTTACTTTGGAGGATTTTATTTTCGGTTTGGAAATTTTGCCGATAACGCATTAATAAATTCCTTGAGATGAAGTAAATTCCGGGCACTCGCATCCAGTTCAATATTCTTTCGGGATTCCCCCCGTTCGCTCAGACGAGCAGAAGCATCTACCTCACGTCATCGAGAACCGTGAGCAATGCAAGGTAGCCATCGACTAAAAAGCCTTCATATCCCCAGCATTTACCAGTCCAGCTCTTCCAGTCCTTGGACATGCCATCCTTACACGGCCCTTGGAAATTTCCCTGGGCGAAACTTCGCAGCATGGGATACAACATTTTACGGGCGTCCTCCCGCCAGCCCAATTTGTAGAGCGCCTTGATCGTAAAATAGGTAAATGCGGCGGTGGCACCACCGTTCTCATAAATTTGGAACGTATCGGTTCCGTTCGCCCGCGACGGATATCCCCATCGTTTCAGCGTCGGGAAATAATCGTCTTGTCGTATCGGAAGCAAATTACCTGGCAATCCATATTGGAAGTTGGCATAGCCGACCACACGCATCTTTTTCCGCAGAGCATCCATCACACGCTCGGCATCGTTAGCGTCTAACAGGCCATAAGTAACTGCCACGCCCTGCACGAACGTAAAGCAATAGTCATGAAGTGTACCGGTGGCATCGCGCCAGCCGGCCAGCAATCCAGTCTGTTTATTTAAAAATGTTGCGGCGTAGGACTGCTTGAGTTTGGCGGCTTGCCGGGAAAAATCGGCGGCCTGGGCGGTCTTCCCGATTTTATTGGCCACCTCTGACATGAGGGTGTAAGCGCGATGCGCCAAGGCGTTGGAGTAAGCGTCTTCGTGGCCGAAGCCAATGGTATCCCACCAATTGGCGGGTCGCGGCGGAGAGCGGTAGCGTGTAAAGGCACCGGCCTCGCCGGAGAAGAAATACTTAATCAGGCCGTTGCCGTTGGTATCGGTTGCCCGCATTTTGCGCATCCAAATCAAAAACTGCGGCCAGTGCTTCTGCGCCCAGTGCATATCGTTGGTAGAGGTAATGTATATCCCGGCGGCGATGAGCAGAGATGGTCGGGAGTCGAGTGAATCATGTGGTGCTCCCCATGCGGGCCGGTCAGTACCTTCCCAAGCATCGTTGTAGCCGACCTCGCCATACCCCTTCATTCCAGCGAGGTAACGCTCCAATGACCAGCGCACCAGATCTAGGCACGACAGGCCGGGGGCCAGCGAGGGGCCGTGGGCTGCCATTTCAGCATACATATAAAGCGTGAAGGCGCACGGATCACTCGATGAATTATTTGCCAAGACGCGCAGACGCGGATTGACCTGAAAAATATTCAAGTAATTTCGGCGAAATCCATCATATAGCGCATTGGATTCCACACCCTTAATGGCGGGATAAATTGCCGCAATTTCCAAGGTGTATTCAAGGATGCGGTGCTTTGCGTCGGCGGATGGAAAACTGACCTTGACGTAAGGCTTGGCTGCCGTTCCGCCGAACCCGCTGCGCAAGGAATCATATCCCAATCCCGCTGTGGTCTGGTTGCCAGTGATGCGAACCGAACCCAGATCCGGCAAATGTAATACGCAGGGCAGTGACATAATTTGCGGACTCGGGCGATGGCTTGCCCCCGAACCATTACTTGGGATGGTCAACAGCGGCCCAAGAGGTGCAGGGGGCATGTGGCCTAGGAGCGTAGCGTGATTGGCCAACTGATTAAAATTGAGAACCAGTGGTTGCGGAGCCAATCCTTTGACGTAATGTGACCGGATGCGGATTTTTCGTCGGCTGAATTTAAATTCCCAGAGCGCCGGTGAATGAACGTTTTGGCCGTGTGCCCCATACACGATGCGCTGGCCGGAGCGCGTCATGCGGTATGAAATTCCTGTTTCCGATGGTTCTGGAAGCAATAATTTGTACCCCACCTTGGCCGTACCCAGTGAATCGACACAAAAGTGGCGAAATACAGGCGAATGTCGGGAAACCGCAATCTGATAAAATCGCGTCCTGACCGTTTCCAGGTCGTTGGACTCTCGGCCAACCAGCGACGGCAATACCGCAGCCCCGGCCAACGCCTTGACAAACTCCCGCCGGCCGGAGAGTGATTCTTTGGTACCGTATTTTTCCATCAGGAACATCCCCTTTCATTAGGTGAGAGTTTCGCACTGCCGACGCACAACCCAAGGCTGCGAAGGGTTTCGCGTGCGGGGGGCCAGGAGGCTGTCGAAGCAACACGGCCGGGAAATCATAGGCCCTCATAATTAAAGGGGCTAAAGACTTCCTGCGCTACAACGTGTAAGCTGCGATTGTGAAGGTGCTCACGATAGTTCGAAAGCGCTACTCGGACATAACTCCAACCCGTCCTATGGTCACATCGCTGTGGCATTTCTCCCGTCTTTCAACCCGGGACCGGACAACGCCGGATTCCATCACCAAGCGTAGAGCATATTTGGTATTCCACTGTCGCCCTGGTTGAATTGGCAGTGAATTTGCGACATGGGAACCCAGACAACGGCACCGTCGTTGTAAAGCTCATGCGCGCCTTCCGGCAGAAAATTTGAATTTGCCTCAGTAATATGATCGCTCAGCGGGGCCCCAACCGGCGCGAGCCAAGACGCAGAGCTTGTCGAGCCTGCTGTTGCTGTTGGATCGGTAACATTCACGAGATCCGATACCAGCAAGGTTCCTGGGCTGGATTGTGGGTTGAGTGCCGGGGGGTGCTGTGGGTAGGGTTCTGTGGCGGATTTTCCGTCCTGATAATATTCAAACCATCCCCAAGCCATGGGGTTGACACCGTATTGGCCGTATTCCGAGGGTAGCGCCGCGAAGTCATAAGCGGCCTTCCAATCCGGCCCGCGGTCAACCCAGTAGCACCAGCCCGTGATAAAATTCCAGTTTTTCAGAATCCCGCTTGCGTTGTAATAATAGGTGCTGGATGCGGGCGGCTCCATAGCAACAGCACCGCCCGGCTGGGTGGACCATAACATATTAACACCTTCGGGTGTCGGAGATAGGATGCCCGGGCGAATGTTGGTCATGGCACCCCCAGAATCCACGACAAACCCGTCGTAAAAAAGAAGCCCAAATCCCCAAGTCGGACCATAATTTGTTTGGCCGAGAACGCCCATGAACGGTCCGTTCGGCCAATCAGCACCATTTGAGAGCGGATATTGACCCCTGTTCGAGTTCGCGTACTCAGCCAAAGCCACGCCGATCTGTCGCATGTTGGATGCACAAACAACCTGCTGGGCCAAGCTCCTTGCCCTGGCTAGCGCCGGCAGCAGGAGGGCTATTAGCAATGCGATGATTGAAATCACCACCAGCAGTTCAATGAGCGTAAAACCGCGTGCGCATTTACAAGTCGTTTGCGACGAACGATGGGAAACCATAGGCGACTCCTTCCGCTCGATATTGAAGCTGTGTGAACCACCCACTGACCGAACAGGCCGTGGTTTGCCGCAACTATCTGCGGCGGATGTGACGATACTGAATTTCGTGCTCATACTCTGTTTCCTTATATAAGCAACCACTTTGCTCTCCCACTTCATGCCAACCACAACGGTTGGCAAATCTGAAGTTGAGAGCTCCCTGCAAAACTCAAGTCGGCCCGCCTTGGCCAACGCAGCCACCTTGCCGAGAAAACCTTTCCGCGCTACAACCCCCTTTCCCTAATACCCATGCTCGCGGCCAGCATGTTAACAAGCACCGCATTAACGGATGCGGCAAGTCTGAACCATTTTGCAACGCTTACTGGCGCTGTGGTTTTACCGTAACCGTTCACGGCCTTTCGGCCAGCCAAGCTCACAATGAGCCTAACTGAAAATGATTGTATACCCGCCTGCAGA
>JBMFGW010000117.1:0-10538 GCA_049977145.1 Phycisphaerae bacterium | reverse complement strand
GATGGTCGCATTAACCCGCGCGTTGTCAAAATAAAAATGTCCAACTACCAAAAAAAACGCCCCGAACACTTGGCTCCCCCTCAACCCTCTGTTGCTTTCCAGGAGGATATCGTGATCCTTAAGTAAACCGTATTGCCGCTAGGCATCGCCCACTGCACCGCGCTGCGGTGCCTCAAGCTCGGATTGGTCACCCGCAGCGTATTTCGCCACAACCAGATCATACGCCACCGAGGTAAAAGCCATAATCATATAGGCAAGAATGGCCTGGGTCGTGGCGATGGCCATCAGGTACGCGTCAAAAAACATGCCGGCGACAAACGAAATGGCCAGGGCACAAACAAACTCACAGAATTTTCTGGATTCGACATCCAGTCGGCCACGGTGGCTGAAAATAAACAGGATATCCTGGCCTTCCTGCACTGCAAGCAGGGCCAGGACCACTAAACCCACAACCCCCATTGTCATGGCCACAGAGAGGAAGGAATTTTCAATAAGTATCCTCGCCCCGCTTTCGCCGAATAATGGATGGTTGAGAAAAACCTGCCAGGAACGCTCCCAGACAGCCGCCCGGTCATTGACCGTTGACCCGAGGCGCATGGCGGCCTTTGTCGCGTGGTGGTAGAGGTGTGCGTAAATTTCCCAGGCCACAACCATCAACGTCACCGGAGCAATCCAGCGTCGCGCTTTGGCCCCATTGAGTATCAGCAATCCGACGACAGTCATCCCCATACCGGTGCGTGAGCCGGTCCAAATGAGGAAGGGCGTCATCACCAGAACCCCGGCTATCCCCAGTATTCTCTGCCGTCGGGATGAAAAGCCGGAGATAATCAGAAAATTGGCCATCAAAAAGAGCGGGGCGGTGGTTTCGCCAACGGTCTGCGGGTTTTGACTCAGGCCAAGGAAGCGGCCGCTAACCAGAATTCTCGACGCGTCAAATCGCAGTTGTATGGCGGAAAGGGCAAAGAATGCCAGGCCCGCCGCAACGGCGGCCGATAGTATGTTTGCGATGTCCTCACCGGTGGTTATGGATTGCCTTAGATACTGCATGACGCCGAAAAACAGCAGGGCGACCATCAGCACCCCGCCCACCGCGCGCTCGGGTGCCAAAGCCGAGAGCCGCAACGAATACAGCACAACCAGCGCCGCCAGCGCAAGCGCCGCCCCGCGAACGGGCCGCTGCCGCAGGCTGGCCCGCGAAAACGCGTAGCGGATTGTCATCAGCCCCAAGCCAATGACAAACATCGGCTTGCAAAGCCCACGAAACATTTCCAGGGGTGGAATCAGCGTGTTATTCCAATAGATTGAATTGAGGTAGCCCACCATGCCGGTAAGCGTTACCACAAAAATCAGCAGTTCGCGCCCACGTCGGCCACGTAAGGCGTAAATTGCACCCGAAACCAGGGCCACCAGCGCTACCATGCCGAAGGGCGTAATTAGAAAATTTAGCAGCGGGTGGAGGTAGTCGACCACGTTCTGGCTGACGCCGGGCGAAAGGCCGTAACTGCGAGCCTTGGGGGTGTTCTGCACGTTCGCCTCCTGAATGAAAAACGGAGCGACATTCCGCCCCTGCTTCCTAGGCCGCCGAGGGCCTCCGGAGAAAACTACAGCTTTATTATAACCAAAGTTCCGTCGCCATACAGAGCTTTCGGATTTTTCTGTCCGTGGAACCGGCTGGACTGCGGCAGCGTGGATTCCACCTGGCCCCGCATTACGGACCACTCTTTACAATACGGAACGTTTTACCGGCCCCGGCGACCAGCCAAGCTCCGGTCCTGGCATCCGTGTTGATCAAACGGCCATCGGGGAGTTCCTCGACCTCCCGTGTACCCGGCGGAACCGAAAGACGGTAAAGGATTTGTCCGTCGGAACAACGCCGAGCAGCGACCAGCAAGCGGCTGTTCCAATTGACCACGCCTGTTGCGACCGGCGCGCCGGGATTGCTCCCCAGCCTGCTTTTAAGGACGGCCAGAAGACTGTTGAGATATTGGTCGTCACCAAGGGTCGCCCCACCCTTCTCGCGCGGGTTAAAATACAGGAAATGGTTGACCCCGCGCAGAACCGATTGGTAAATGAGTTCCTTGTAATACGCACCCATCTTCCCGTAATGTCGGTAAGCCACCCACGGCACCACCGGAAGGGTGCTGGAATGCTGCACACCTTGCAGGTACAACACTTGGTATCGCAGAACCGCGAACGGCGTTTGTCCATAGGGCTGTCCGCCCGGACTAGCGTATGCCAGGCCACCGATTTCTCCGTACAGCGCCGGACTCTGGCAATTCCCAACAACGCAGGCACAGGGCTGGTAATGGTCGTTTAGGTCGGGGACAATGTACGGGGCGCGCATGTCAATACCGTTAAAATTACTGCCTTCCAAGGCCGGGAATACCATGCGGGCGGGCTGGAAGAATGCGGTATTCAAGGCTTTGGCTACGCGTTGGCCCATCTGCAGGTTCCATTGTCGGCGATTGGGGCCGGCAAAAAATATGGATGAAATGTACGGAAAGCCAAGCCGCGCGGTAAGTTCCGTGCAACGCGGATCGCGTTCAATGGCCTGTACGTCGGGAAGTGTAAGTTGCCAGGACGTCAGGCCGACCTCGTAATCCAGCACCAAATAATTCAATTTTCCACCTGCCGCCCTATACCGACGGAAGAAAGCGGCCATCTGTTTCTGAATTCTCGCCGCACCGGCGGAAAGCCATGGGCTGGGAAATTTTGTCGGCTGATCCACAGGCGTGCGGCAAGTGTCCTGCTCGCAGGTCAGGAGGTTCGGTGCCGCGTTCCAGAGAAATATGGCCGCTCGGCCTCTCGGCAGTCGCTGGGACGCCCGTGCCATGGCGGCGGGATGGCTGTAATCCCGGTTGTGCACGTAGAGCATAGGAAGGAGGTTGGTAAGTCTTTTATCGGGGGTGCCACCGCACCAGGCCCAGATGGCGTTGAACGAGCGGGGCATTTCCGATGGCCGGGTGGCTAACTGGACGGGTACTGCATTTGCCGCAGGGGCACCTGGGGCAGGCATCGGGGCTGAAGCAACGGGTTCCATAATTCCCCGTAGCGCACAGCCAGCCAAGCCGATAAGAAGGGTGGTAGCCAGTAGAAACGCGGCGTGACGGTGGCCCAGGTTTTCAGTTCCATGATAAATTCTTGTTGCCACAAATCGCGATCCATATAACCGATTTTATTATCACCCGAAATCGGGAATGCTACAACACCGCCAACTCCATGCAATCTTCCCTTTTGACAAATCGGAAACCGATTTTTTCCGGAATCGTGAAAGGGGGAGCTATGGGCACGGTGCGGGGCATTTCACCGGGGTCCCGCCGCTCTCGAGCATCGCCGTCGGCCGCGAAGCAAGCAGGCCAGCCGGCGGTGCTCTGACATCATGGCATTGGTGGTCGCTCGGGTGGGGTGGCATTGGACCTGCGCCGCAGGTGCATACTGGCCGCAACGGCGTACCCCTTTGCCAGCGCAAATTCCGCCGGGGTAAAGATCCTTGCGGCAATGGGGTAAATTAACGCCATCACCGCCGTAGCTATCCCTCCCCAGATCAGCAAGTGTTGCCCCAGCGCCGGCCACAGAAGATAAACCGCGCCACATGCACCAACCGCAGCCAAACTGCCGGCCAGCGGCCCGGCGTAAATTCCGATAATTTTGCGCCAGGGAGCACCACCCCGAACACCGAGTTTGATATTAACCGGACTGGTGGCCAGCGTGAAAAAAAGCCACGCCACCGCAGTTCCTACCCCGCCGCCGCACCACGCGCCGACGAACACCGCCGCGATAAAAATGGGCGTTTGTATTGCTGTCCACCGGAACAGCAGCGCGAACCGGCCCTGGGATTGGATCGCGGCGGTGGCGGGGCTGCCGGGAATACTGATTGCCGCCGCAAGGGCCATAATCTCAAGCACCGGAACCGCCGGCAGCCATTTACTGCCGTAAACCACAACCACCAGCGGCTTGGCAACCACGGCCAGCAGCAGGCACAGCGGCGTACTGATGAATGCCAACATGCGTAACGCCCGCATAAGCGCCGCCGCGTGCCGCGCCGAATTATCCTGCAGCTTGGCCAGGGCCGGCAGCAGCACGCCCCCGAGATTTTGTGACAGCAGTTGGCCAACCTGGGTGGAAAGATTCAGCGCAAAAAAGAACTGGCCGACCGCGGCCTTAGGATACAACAACCCCAACGCAAGATAGCCCGCCTGATACATCACCGAATTCAGGAAACCCGTGGCGATCATAAATCCACTGTCTCCAACCAAGAATTTCCAACGACGAAATTGCGGATTGAAATTTATGCGCGGCTTGGCCAGCCGCCACAGCCAGAAGGCCCGGATCGCCCCCGTTACCGGAATCGGAAGTATAAAACTGTAAGCGCCAAAGCCGCGCCATGCCAGAAATACACTCATGGCTGTCAACAGGAAGTTGCTGCCGATGTTGGCCGCCGCAATGGCCTTAAAGCGCATGTCAATCATCAGCCGGGCGGTGGGAATCACCAGCCAGGCGCTCAACGGGGCCGCGGCAGCGCTGACCAGAATCAGCCCAATTAAAGCCTGGTTATGAAATACCAGCCCCGCAATCGGGCTGGCCGCGGCCAGCAGCAGCGCGGTGGCCATGCCTGCGGATAATTCCAACCAGAAGGCGGGATTGGCCCAGCGGCGAAAGTTTTTGTGCCGTTGGACCAGAATTTGCTGGATACCGGTTTGCCGAATCACGCTGGCAAAGGAGACGGCGATAATGGAAAGTGCCACCAGGCCAAAGTCGCGCGGCACCAGCAGGCGGGCCAGAATAATTTGGCCCAGCAGGCTTGTCACCTTTGACCCCAGCGTCTGGCCAACCGTCCAGAAAAAGCCGGTTGTGGCCCGCGCGGTCAAGGATACCGCATCCTCACCGGTGCGCGGAGTGTCTACCGAAGTTTCGTCCAAGTTTTCAGGCAACCAAAGAGCCTCTTTACAAGAGCTGGAGTATTACACGCGGCACTGCATTTTGCCGCCGCGTTACTCCATGGAAAACCGATGTTCTGAATATAGCGTGCCAACCGGCGGTGGCAAGCCCGGTTCCAGCGGTGGGAACGCCCGCCCTCCAAGATGGTTCTGCCGGGCACGCAGCCCTGTGCCAAAAAATACGGCCACACCCCGCGCCTTACGGCGTGAAGGTTCGAGTTCCGGAACCGCCGGCCGTTGGGCGGAGAAAAATAGCATCGGCATAGAGCAGTCGCCCGTTGCTATCGGGAGCCTGTTCCAAGTTGCCCTTGTAGGCAAAGCCCATGCCCGTGATCGCCCGGTATATGTCGTCAAATAGTGGTTGGCCCTCATAGAGCGTCTCAAAGCTGACCTCCACAATGATCGCGGTGGCCCGGCTGGCTATGGCTTTCCCGCCCGCAAGCACCTGATCCTCATATCCCTGTACGTCCATTTTCAGCAGGATGGGATCCGCCAACTCCATGGGGGCCATGATGCCGTCCAGTGTTTCCACCGGCACGGTTGCCGTCTCGTGTCCTTCCGTCTGAGGGAAGTTCTCTATGTGCAGCTTGGCCATTTTGCGGAAAGACGATGAGGCGGACCAGGGAGACCGGTTGATTTGCATTTCAGCCCGCGCCGCCCCCAGCCCGACATTGAAAGCGCGAAAATTCCTGATACCGGCCATGGTCTTGACAAGCTGCGCATAGCAGTCCGGCAGTGGCTCAAAGGAATAGATGGCGGCGTCCGGTAAAATCGCGTGCGCGCCGGCCGCGAACTGCCCAACATTCGCGCCCACGTCCAGCACGGTGCGAAAGTTCATGTCGCGCAACCACTTCTTGCTTAGGGCATCGTAGCAATCGATTGGCATGCCCCGTCGGCGCAGCGTCCGCAGCGTCGGGTCGTTGATTTGGCGGGAAAGAAGCGTCAACTTTCGCGCCGCCCGATTCAATATCGCCGTCGCTACGCGGCGGGGAGTTATCTTCCTTTTCATTGCGCTTTCACCTTAATTAAACAATTGCAGCCAGACAATCATAAATCGCGTGGGCGCTTAGGGCAATGCCGTGCCGGATTCCAGCGGAGATTATGAAAGAAAGCCTCCGTAGCGGTTCTGGGGGCGCGGGTGCCCCCACCCGCTTGGGAGCTGGATACCAAGATTCTTCTCTGTTTTTGCACGCGGCGACCCGAATTGCGGAAGCCATTAGGTTTTCTCCGGTGGCCTCTGCGCCCAGACGGCCAGTTATCCCACCGCCCCGGCCATCCTCACACCCGCACCCAGCTTTCCGCAATGGGCGTATGGATTTCATCGCCGGATTTATGCCAGCGGCGCGGGGCGATCACAATTTTTCCCGCGTTGCAATTGAGCCACGCGCCCCACCAACTAAATGAACTATTTGCGATTATGTTATGTCTGCAGCAGCTCATCAGGAACAGTTCTTCAAAATCCGCGCACCGCTCAATAAAAACTGCACGCTGACAGTTCAGATTCGCCTTGGCCCATGCGATCTCGTCACTGAACACGAACACGGACATATCCGGAATTTTGTGCCTCAGGAGTTCCAGTGCGCGGCGGTAATAATCCAAATCGCAGACACCCTCATATAGCTTGCGTGCCACCGCGCTACGCACATAATCGCCTCTTCTTATGTGCAGGCTTACCGACACCGTTTTCTGTATCGTTTTCTGATACGCCTTGGCCTTTTCTGAAATTGGCACCCGCAACGTGAATTCCCGCAGGATTGTGTCGCGATGGCGCACGAAGTATTTTTCATTCTGCCAATATCCGTCCAGATATAGTGGCGGCTGCCCCGCAAGGACAGTTTCGTCAAAGGTAAATTGTTGCTTCTCGCGGCAGTAATGCCTCGAATCGGGCGGCAGCCTCCGCCCAAACCTGCTTGGGAGCCGTTCGGGTATGATATTCTTTACCATGCGAACTAACGGTGTCGGCACTCTGTCCGCCAGCACCCTTACAATACTTTTAATATCCCTGTGTGCAGGGGGTTTGAACATCATAATATCCGCGGGAGCGGCGATCTCGGCGCTTATGTTGAATACGTCCAGCGAATATTTTCGCGTTGAGTAATGCGAATACGAGCCGAGGTCCATATAGAGCGGCACGCCGCGATCCAGGCTCAGGACGCGGCCTATCGCGTACTGGAACATCTGGTTTCCCAGGCCTCCATTCAAACGCGTCACAATTATCGGATTATCTGCGATCACTAACCGTCCCTTCGTAAATCAGGTTTTCAATCATTATTCTGCAATATAAACTACATTCCCCGAAGAAAATACCCAAGCCCGCCGACGACTGTTCGCCCACGAATCCCCAGGTCCCCGGAACCGGCTAAAGCATAGGCGACGGGGCACTGTTGCCTTTGGCGGTCACCCGGCTGGTTTCGTCAACCGTCGGCGCACGATTTCAGCATACGCGCTCGCCTGCTGCGACAAACTGAAATGATTAAGCGCCCGTTGCCGCCCAGCCGCACCCATGGCCACCCATTTTTCTCGATCGTCGAGCGCCCGCAGCAGCCCGGCCCTAAATCCCTCCACCGTCGGCTCATACACATGCCATCCAGTTACGCCATCCAGCACCGTTTCCGCCGGCCCGCCCAGGGCGTGCGCCAATACCGGCTTGCCCATCATCATCGCTTCCACTACGGATAGCCCGAATGGCTCCGGGTCTACCCTGGCGTTGATTGCTGCATCCACCAGATCGTAGTACCGTTCCGGGTCGGGCACATTTCCATACAAGTGCAGCCGTTCCAACAGGTCCATCCGTGCCGCCAGCGCCCGCAATTCATCCGTAAAGCCGCCCTCCACCGGCCCGCCCAGCAGCAGCAGATGCGTATTGGCGTATGCAGTGGGCAATTGGGCCATGGCTTCTAAAATTAAGCGTTGCCCTTTGGCTGGTCTTATTTGGCCAAAGATGCCCAGCACAATCGCATCTGCCGGAATTCCCAGTTGTCCCCGTGTAACAAAATCCATTCTACCCGGATCAAACCGTTGCGCATCCGCCCCAGGGTAGAGCACAATTGGCTTTACCGGGTGATCCCCCAATGTCGCCGCCGTGTAGTAGCTATTGGCCAAAGCGGTAACATTCCAACGCCGTAACGTATGCTGCAGAATTCGGCGATTTATGCCCAGGGGATATTTTCCCATAACATTGGGCATCTCCCAAAAGCAGGGAATGCCCGCGTCGTGCGCCGCCATGGCCGCCGACGACATCAAGTTCGTCCATAAAACATGGACGATCTGCGCACCCGAAGCGCGCAAGGTACCCGCTAGTTTGGGGCGAATCGCGCGGGCGGCGTTCCACACTTGCAGCGCCAGTCTCATTTTGTTCGGTAGCCCGCCATGCAGAGTAGGCAGCGGCGCAACATTCAATACCTGAACCGCAAATCCAAGGCTCCGCATGGATTGCACGAAGGGGCCGTCCGTCAGTGCTATCATCATCGGCGCAATGCCCAGCGGGCGCACCGCACCGGCTAACCCGCGCACCGCCTGCGCCACGCCCAATCTCTCATCGCCGGCCACCAGCCAGGCGATGCGAGTGTCGTCGTGCAAGTCTGAAAAATTATCCAAAGAAGTCTTCTCTTTTTTTAAAGAATCTGCGCCAGTAACCGGTATTTTACCGGGGCGAGGGCGGGGAAAGCAAGTACCGGCCTTACCGCACACCCTTGGCGCACCGCGGAGCGACAGCGTTGCACTGCCTTTGGAACATGATTATATTTGCGCCTCTTCCCGGCTCGTTTTCGGATCCGGCCGGGTCGAAACGCACTGGACATACGGTGCCATGCGTGTTCGCAAGTATGATCCACAATAATCGTCCGGAAATGAAAGGCGTCCCGATGTTACAACTTCCGGCAGCGGGCGTGGTTCGTAAGCAACGTGACAGGTGGGCAGGATTCGCCATTGTTTTTTGCCTGGTGGTGGCGTCGCGATTGCCTTTTCTCATAGGTCAAAGCTTCCATACCTATCGCGGCATTGACGAAATGTCGCTTACGCTGGCCGGCGCGGACCGCTTCCTCGGCGTGCCGTTCACCAACACCCATTGGCCGGGCGCGACCAACCAGCTTTTACTAGTGCCGGTTTTCGGGGTCGACTATTTGGCGCATGCCGGGTTACACCCGTCACCGGTCGGCTTCATCCAATTTTTGTCCTCGCTGTATCGTTCACCATGGCAAGCGCTATTTCTGGGGCGATTGGTGGTGGTCCTGCTTTCCAGCGCCGGCTTCGCCGTGCTGGCGACAGCACTTGCAGATGTCGGCGGATCGGTTCTGTGGGGTGCCTTGCTTGGACTGCTTTTGGCCGCGACGCCGCAGCTCTGGCTTTACTCGGTGCTCGCGCTCGGGAATGGCATCGGAATTGGTTTTCTTTGTGCGGCGACTGCCGTTGCTTTGGGCATGGGAGGAAAACGGGCGGTTCGGTCTTACGGGCGTCCGCTGGCTGTCGGTGCGCTGGTTGGCCTGGCGCTGGCGTCACGGAATATTCTGCTTCCGTACCTGCTTTTTCTTTGCGTTTTAGTTTGGCTCCAATGCGACGGTGGTCGTGTGCGCCGGCTATGGTCGGTCGCCTTGGTGCCGGTTTCCGGTTTTGTGGTACTCATTTTCGCTTCGCCCTCGATGTGGTCCGCTCCGGTACGGTGGGCCAAGGCCAATCTCGGCAACTACCTTAAGCACGGTAGCGGAGCCGGCACCGGTGTGGCCCTGCACGCCCTGATCGAAACAACCCCCTACTGGCTACTTGCCGCCGCCGCGGCGGGTGTGGTTTACGCCCTCCGGCAGAAGCGGTGGCTGTTGGCGGCTGGAGCGACGAGCGTTCCATTTTTCATGGTTGTGGTGGCAGCACGGGCACCGGAAATAGCGCCGCGTTATTTTCAATCAGTGCCGCTGGATTTGGTGGTCTTTGTCGGGCTGGTCTTCGGGGGGCGGTTTGCGGAGCTGATCCGTGGGCGGGACGGAAAATCAGAACCTCATGCAGCCGCCTTGAAATTCGCCGCCGTCGCGGTGGCGGCGGGGCTGCTGCTCGCCGAAGGGTACGCTGCGGCACCCGTCCTTCGGCCCGACACCGCCCCGGCGGTCATCGCCCAGCGGATAGCGAATCTGGCCGAAAAGCAGCCCATTGATCGTTACGCGGTTAACTATGCCCTGTTCCATTATCTGACGGCGGATGTGACGAACCACAGCCTTAAACGCCTGGAGCTTCGCTGTGCCGCTGGCGTTGGCTCGGGTGATTCCGTAAGTCCGTATCTGGCAAGTTATGGTTTCGCCGAGGTGGTGGCAGAGGCTCTCCCCTCGGATTTTAATGAAAAGGAGCAGGCCTTTCTTGCACGCCTTCGCGTCATGGATGTGTCACAGTCTCCCGGTAGATTGCGCCTGTCCTTTTTCGCACCGGCGGCGGCCGCCGTTCGATTCGGCCTCCGGACCCGGCGTTGGGTTTATGGCCAGCTAAAAAAAGGTAGGTTCGCGGCAGTCTTTGATACGGCGGGCGATGTTCCTGCTGGTCTGCGGGAGAAGCCGCTTGAGGCGGGGTGGGTTGAGGCGGTCACGCGACAGCGGCGTGCGAGTACCGATCCCCGCAGCAGAT
>JBMFGW010000116.1:0-10676 GCA_049977145.1 Phycisphaerae bacterium | reverse complement strand
GCGGTGCATGCGACCATCGTGATTCCGGGTAACAGTGTGACGATCAACGGGAAGGCCGTCAGGGTAATCCGGAGTCAAGAAAATCGCAGGAGCTTTATGCTTCATAACCCCGGTCATTACCTGATTGTTTCCACCGGCGGTTAATAATCCGTCTGATTTTCCGGCACGGCTATGCCTGACGGTTGTCGCGCTGGTAATAGGTTTTATACACTTGAAAGGATGCTGGCAAATAATGACGAAGAGAATGGAAAACTTTGAGAATATTCCTGCCCCTTGCGGTCTTACGCGTCGCCAACTTCTGGCGGCGTCCGCCGGCGCTATATTGACCACCGGAGTCGGGGCGGTGGCCGATTCAGTAACTGCGGTCATGGAGGCGGACAATAAGGTCAACGTGGCTGGCAAATCTCCACCGAAGGCGGATCACCGCAATACCTTTTACATCATGCCGCTGTGGGAAAGCGGTCTGGATTTTCCGAACATCACCGATGATCAGTACCGGCAGCAGATTGCAAAAATGAAAAAGGAATTCGGCCCCGGCAATAATTATAATAAATTAGGGTTTGCTTCCATTTACAACACTGGAAACTTGCCGACGCTTTTGCGGCAGCTCAAGGTGTTTCAGGAAAACAACATTCATCGTGGGGTGATTTTCGCCATGCAAACCCATGATGGGGGACTGACCAATCCCAATGGTGATCTGCGGAATTACCAATGGCGGCTTAATGGAAAAACATGGCGTGGCATGCCTGGTCCGGTACAGGGGAGAGACACACTGGTAGTAACACCCTCTCGGTACGCCACGGCAATACGGGAAGAAATGCGCCGCAAGGCCAAACGCTGGGCGGGAGATATTAAAACCGCCATGCGCGCGTATCCCGGAGTTATTTCCGTCATTAATTTTGCCATAGAGGAGGAATTGGCTATCGGTGGCGCGACCAGCAATGAATATCTCGGTGACTACAGTCCCTTTGCGATTGCCGAATTCCGGGATTGGCTGCGGCATCGCGGACTCTATGCGCCGGGTGCCAGATATGTCGGACAGGGGGCGCCGGAAGCAATCACGGGACCGTTTATTTCAGTTGATGGCCACCGGGTCAGCCCGTTTTATGATGATCCAACGCCTGATAATTCCAATGGTACCGGCGAGACCTTTAATGGGACATTCGGCACTGATTTTAAATCGTGGACTTTGGCCTATTGGGATCTGGACAAATATCCCGATTCGATTACCGACCCGCACTTTAATCCATCGCCTAAAAGCGGGAAAGGATCTACTATGGGTGGCTTTGATGCACCGCGTGTCCGAAATCATTCGCGATGGTGGAAAGCTTGGAATTGGACCTATCAGGGCAACAGCAATTCCTTTCCGCCGGGCAATCCCTCGCATCCGGCGTATGGCTTCCGAGAATGTGAGGTGGCCCATTTTGTGCGGGATGTAGCAAGTTTGCTTATCGGGGAAGATTTGCCGAAAGAATTGCTTTATGCGCATCAGATTCCCGCCGAATTGCTGGGAGATGCGCCGGCGGGAGCCCGGCGAGCCTTGTCTTCCGCTTCACCAATCTGGTCCGGTTATCTACCACAGAATGGGCATGTGGGCATCACCCGTTTTGGCAGTCTAAATCCTTTGTTAATCACGCAGTACAGCCACGACTGGGGAATTTTCGAGTGGCATCCGGCTCCCAATCAGCCGCCCGACAGTCCGGTACTGTATAAAGCCGCATTGAGAGATTTGCGCGAATTTGTTTTTAATGGTTGCCATGCGCTATTTCCCGGCTGGTGGCATATTGATAGAGTGGGCAAAACGTTCCCATTAAACGACAGCAACTTGGCCAAAGCTATTCACACGTTTCTTGCTGAGCAACCTAATACACCCCATTGGCTTGCATCCTAAAAAAATGAACCGGTTTTGTTAATGAGAGGTATTCCAAAGATGATTTTTCAACAGTTTTATCCTTTGCATATAAGGGCACGTTCTGTAACTCTTGCAGCAGTGTTACTCTTGGCGTTTTGCGGCCGCAGCGTTAGGGCAGCGAGTTTCAATTCCTTTAATGCGGCAGCGGAAAATCTTATTGCCAATGGCGATTTTTCCGCCAATTCATTGCTTTATACCCACTTGCCTGGCTATTCCACGGCACCCAATCCCGCGGCACCTGCGGATTGGAAAAGTGCTTCCAATCCGCTCGTTGGTATCAACGGTTATGATACGCAATTGCGACCGGCATCCGGTTCCCCGCGTGTTGGCGGTGTCGGCGGTATCGTGAATGGCGCTTCCACGCCTCTCATGCCTTTTGCTCCGGATCGGATCACCGGCGTACGCGACTTCGCATTCCTACAAAGCGCGGGAACAACCTTATCCCAAACCGTGGTCACCGCGCCTGGCAAGGCCTACGTCCTTTCCTATGCAGCGGCGGCGCGCGGTAGCGATGTGCCAACTAATCGCGATACGTTGCGGGTCCGCATTGTCAACGCTGTCAATGGCCAGACTATCACGTCAGCATCCCCGCTAATCACGCCGGCGGCATTTAAGATGTTTGTTGTAAAATTCACAGCTCCATCAGCCTCCACACGCATTGAATTTATCAATGCGAATCCTGCCTCGGCTTTAGCCGGTGGCACGGTGGATGTTTCAAATGTGACGTTGATGACACCTGCGCAGGAAAAAAAATTTGCATCCGCACCAGCGGCTTTTGAATATTCCCCAATAGGTTTGACCGCGGAACAGATTAATAGCCGGGCGGAAGCCTTATTGCGGCGTATGACGTTGGCGGAAAAGGTGCGGCTGCTTTCCGGTAACAGCCATGAGGCGCTGCATTCAATTAAGGCCGTTGGTATTCCATCCATAAAAGTAAGTGATGCGACGGTGGGGCTTGTGGAGTGGGGGCCTTCCACGGCTTATCCAGCGGCACCCTGCCTAACGGCTTCTTGGAATCGCCAGTTGGCCCGCTTGGAAGGTGAGCACATCGGCATCGACGCACGCGCTAAGCATGTAGGGATTTTGCTGGGGCCGGGGTTGAACATTCTCCGCCAGCCACAAAATGGTCGCAGCATGGAATACATTGGAGGCGAGGATCCATTTCTGGCTTCGCAGATGGTCGTGCCTTACATTCATGGCCTGCAATCGGAGGATGTGGCGGCGTGCTGCAAACACTTTGTGGGAAATGAAATTGAAACTATGCGGCCATGGATTAACTGCATCATTGGCCGCCGGGCGCTGGAGGAAATTTATCTGCTCCCGTTCCGGGCGGCGGTGCGCCAGGGACATGCTTGGTCGTTGATGACCGCGGCCAATTGGGTTAATGGCCATTACGCCGGAGCCAGCGCATTTGATCTCACGACGGTTTTGCGCAAGCACTGGGGATTTAAGGGAATGGTCATGACGGACTGGTGTGGGGTGTATAACACGCTCCACAGCCTGAAAGCGGGACTGAACCTGGAAATGCCGACCGCGCACGCCTACGCATTACCCAAGATCACAAGCCTTTTGAATCAGCACAAGATATCTATCGCCTTGATCAATCAACGGGTGCGTGAAATTCTTCGCTTAATTGTGGCCATGGGCTTTAATGATCCGCACAATCCATTCAAACATCGCCCCGCTAATACCGCCTCAGACGCCGCTGTGGTAAATCGGGTGGCGGCGGAAGGTACAGTATTATTGAAAAACCATAATCATATTTTACCTCTCAATCCGGCACGGCGGCTCAACGTCGTGTTTATTGGGCCATGGGCCACCCGGGTTGTCACAGGTGGGGGCGGAAGTTCCCACGTTACACCGGCTGTAACACCGCTGACACTTATGGATGCGGTAAAACAAATAGCCGGACCGCGGGTACATCTTGCAGCCGTGCCATGGAGTGACACGTATAAGCAATATTGGGGCCAAGGGGCGTTGACCACTCCCGATGGCAAGCCCGGCGTTGTGGCTGATTACTATGCCAACGGCGGTTTTAGCGGCCAGCCGACGCAGATTACCCAGCGGAATATTTCTCTGGATGCGACTCCAGAATTGAACGGCAAACCATCCAGCTCTTCGGGAAGCAGTCGCGCTGCTAATTTAATGCAGGGGATTTTCGCGACAACCCATCAGGCCAGTCTTGGGAAAGCACCTATCAGTGCGGTGTGGAAAGCGGCCATTCATCCCCATACCACCGGTGACTACAGTTTCATTTGTGCTGTGAACGGATCGGGCGAAGTTTATCTTGATGGTCGACGGATCATTGATTTGTGGCTGCCGTTCTGGCAAAACCCCGTACATCCGCTCAAGGGGGCGTTAACCACCGTGCGCCTGCATGGCGGAGAAACATATCAGGTTCGTGTGGTGTATCGCAGTTTTGTAAATAAACCGGCAGTCATCGGCTTTGGCTGGATGCCGCGGAAAAGCGTGCATCTGTTTACATCCGCTCAGCGCGACATGATTCGTCATGCCAATACCGTTATTGCCTGTATGGGATTCAATCAGACCATTCAGCGGGAGCAGGCGGACCGTCCGTACAATCTCACCGGCCCGCAAAATGAATATTTGCGAGAGGCTGCCATGCTGAACCCGCACACTATCGCCGTGGTTTACGCTGGGGCGGGCGTGGGTATGGAAAAATGGATTCACCATGTTGCAGGTTTGCTGTGGGGCTGGTATCCGGGGCAGACTGGCAATATCAGTATCGCCAAAATCATTTTTGGACAAATTGATCCTAGCGGTCATTTACCTGATACCTTCAGTCGGTATTGGCGCAATGAAGCGGCGTATCATCATTTTCCGGGTTATCCGGGCGTGTTTAATCATCGCTGGCAGGCCGAGCCGGCTTATGCGGGCTTCCCCAGCGGCGTGGGATCACGTTGTCAATTTGTGGAAGGCATTTATATCGGATACCGCTGGTATAACTACAAACATATCCGTCCGTTGTTTCCTTTTGGATTTGGATTGTCTTATACCACCTTTGCGCTGAGCCATTTGCAAGTTGCTTCCAGCGGTGCGGGCCAGCAACGGGTCATCACCGTCCGTGTAACCGTGGTCAATACCGGCCACCGCGCCGGGGCGACGGTGGTGCAATTATATGTGCATCCGCCGCAGGGCGGCCTGATCCGCCGGGTGGTACAAAAGCTCGAGGGCTTTCAGCGTGTGCTATTAAGTCCCGGTCAAAGCAAGATTGTAACCATGCGTTTGCACTGGAAGGCTTTTGCCACCTTTGACAGCACGACGAATTCCTGGATTGTGCCACCCGGTGCCTACCGCGTGGGCGCAGGAATCAGCAGTGCTGATGAGCCGTTGCATAAGGTGGTGGTATGGTGAGTGTATGAATCACGCCGAGGTTATATTAGCGCTGCGATCGAATTGACGGGGTTTGTGGCTATGCCACGCAATGTGATTACATTCAACGCGGCCACTTTTTTTAGGCTAAGGAAATATTATGGATTATCCCGAAAACCGAAATTCCCTTCCACTGGCGGATACTGTATCGGTGCCACCCAAAACACAATCTGATTCTTCTGATCCCCGTGATGCCACTGCGCTATACACCAATGTAGATCGTCGACGATTTCTTCGCGTGTCGGGACTGGCTGCCGGGGCCGCGCTTGCCGGCACGGTGGCGTTGCGACAAGCCGAGGCCATAGGCGCGGTGACGGGCCATCATGATGGTGAAATATCACCTCCGGTGACGGGGGCAGCATTAAAGACGCGAAAGAAAACTCTGTTCGGCATCGGCTATGAAACGTGGTATATTCCCAGCATTGGTGGTGGCGGTTGGGGCACAGCGGAAGCTATGCCGGTTTTGGGGCATTACTCTTCGATGGACTCCAAGGTCATCCGCCAACATGCCCAATGGATTTACGACGCCGGATTTGATTTTATTTTGATAGACTGGTCAAACAATTTGGGTGGTAACTGGACCAACGGCGTCGCGGAAGGAATCATTGGCTCCACACTGCGCCTGCTGGCGGAATATACGCATCTGAAGCGACGTCCGAAATTTGCGTTGCTGCTGGGGCTGGATAACGGCAGTTGCGCTACGTCGGCGTTTCATAAGCAGATTCAACGCATCGAACGGGAAATTCTGGCCAAACCAGAATATGCCAGCCTCTGGCAGCATTTTGACGGCAAGCCATTATTGGGGATTTTCCCCGAACCATCCGTTGGCACTCCACCGGCTTACCTGGCTCCGCATTTCACCGTCCGTTTCATGGGCGCGTTCCATGAAATCACCTTGAATCCGGGCGGTGCCTGGAGCTGGGTTGATCGGGTACCAATTGTCAATGGCTCCACCACGCCGATATTTCCGTTTCAGGACCAGAGCCTGCGGCCTTGGAAGGTCGGGGCAGGCTGGTCGTTGGCCCACCAAGCGAATATGGGGGCGTATGCCACCTGTCCCAAAGGGACTGGCGGCGCGCTGGTCAGCCCGCCCTTTACCGTGACGCATCGCACCATTACCTTCAACTACAGCGGCGTGGATTACTGGGTATATTCCCGCCTGCCTTTTCCCGGCGGAAAAATCCCCGGCGGCGAAGACCTCTTCGTGTTACGCGACGCCGCCACGGGTGCCGTTTTGCGACGCGCTTTTCCGCCCGGCATGTCGCAGTTCACGATGCGGCAATGGGACGTCGGAGATTTAATCGGTCGGCAAGTGATTTTCGAGGCGATGGCTGGCTCGGCCGCCGGGCTTCCGTATGGTGGATCCATGAGTTTTGGCGGATTGGCTTTCACGCGTAACGAACAGATCGTCGCATCCGTCGCCTTAGGCGGCAATGAAGCTGGCGGTGGCGCATGGCTTGACTGGGACGCCCATCTGCGGTGCTCCGGGGCCACACTGGTGCAATTTATGGCCGCCGCCTTCCGTTATGAACCCGAGGTCATCATGATTCAACAGTGGAATGAATTTGGCGCGCCGGATCAATACAGTGTAGAAGGCAGCAATGATATCGAACCGACCATAATTCACCGTCTTGACGGACCTTATTCCGATGGGTGGGGATATTATTATCTGGATTTGGTGACCAAACTGATCCGGCAGTACCGGCAGGGATTCCGCACGCCACAAGTTTTGCTAAATACGCGGTATCCATGACGTTTGTCTTTATCGACCCTATATTGTTTTTGATGGCATTGATTTGGTTTAAAGTTCAAAAGGCCATTATGTTGATCTTGAGCGGAAAGGAACTACGGTAATGGAAAAAATATCATGGATTCCAAGAAATTCCCGGCGCACGCTACTCAAGCAGGTCGCCGCCGTGGCGAGTGCCGCCTTGGCTGGGCAAACGGTGACAGCGGACGCCATTCCGTCGTCGGGCAATATTTCCGACGTGACCCGGAATGGCGGCGTACTGAATGTGCGCATCGGCACTGATGTCTTGCGCGTGCAAACCCCTGCATCGGGCATTCTGCGGTTGGATCTCCTGGCCGATGGCAAAAGCGATCCGCATACGCCGGTGCTGGATTCGGATGCTAAATTTCCCGGCGATCCGTCAGTAAAATGTGAAACGTCCGGCGATCCGATTCGCGTCCATACGGATCAATTTGAATTGCGCATCCGTCGCCATCCGTGCCGCCTGACAATTCTGGACAAGTCGGGCCGTGTATTGCTGGATCAAGGAGTGGATCAAAGCCTGCGTGTTGATTCCAAACATCAGGCGAACACCGGTTTCTCTTTCAGACACAGTAAAAGTGACAACTTTTACGGCATCCGCAATTCCGGATGCTATTCATCGTCGCCATTTCAATACCAGGTCTATCCATTGCCTATGCTCAAAGCGGGTGCCAGCCAGCCAATACCTGCCTACGACGCTGCGGCGGCTGCAAAGGCACCGGGACAGGCCACCATACAAGTCAAGCCCTATGTTCCCAGCAGTACCTATGAAATCAAAGCCTCTGTTGAGGGTGGGGGCGGAGCACCTTTTACTTGGACGACAGCCGGCTATGGTATTCTGATTGATTCGGACGGCGGTTATTTTCAAATCAAACCTGATGAAGTCGCATTTTATTATGGAAATCCGGAACCGCAAGATTACGGTCGTCATTATTTTCGCCCCAACAGCCTGACTATTTTTATATTCGTGGGTACGCCCATGGATATTTTTCGCGGATTATCGCTGGTTTCCGGAAGAATACCGCTTTTCCCAAAATGGGGCTATGGCTTTACCAATTCGCAATGGCACATTAATCAGGGGCCTTTGCGGCAGGTTCTGGAAACCTACCGCGCAGACGATATTCCAATTGATAATTTCACGCTGGACTTTCAATGGCATGATTGGGGTGCCAGCCACTATGGTGAATTTCGATGGAGTCCGGTACGCTTTTCTCAGGCGTTGTATCCCAAGGATAACCCCGATGCTCTGATTAACTGGACGCGCGAACTGGAATGCAAAATCACCGGCATTATGAAACCGCGGATCATTGTCACCAATGTTCCGCAGGCCAATGGGCCGTTGACCACGCAAGCGGCGGCGGCGAGAAAGCTGGGCCTGTGGTTTCCGGGCGAAAAGCCATTTCCGGAAGGTGAACTCAATAACAGTTGGGAACATCTCACTTCCATAGACCTCGACTTTTATAAGCCTCTTTGTCGGCAATGGTTTTGGCACGCCACTTGGGCGCACCAGTGTATGGAGCAGGGAATCGCCGGATTCTGGAATGATGAGGCAGATGCGCCGGGCTTGGGCAATTTTGAATTTCTGCACATGCAGCAGGCTTTTTATGATGGCCAAAGACAGAATCTGTCGGGTAAACGTATCTGGTCGTTGAATCGCAATTTTTATCTTGGTTCACAGCGTTACGCATACGCCACATGGTCCGGCGACATCCTCGGCGGCTTTAAATCCATGCAATTGCAAACCATGCACATGCTTAGCACCATCAATCTTGGACAGATGCGCTGGGCCCAGGACACGGGCGGTTTTTACGGCCATCCCGTGCCGGAACTTTACACACGCTGGTTTCAATTCAGCGCCGTGTGTCCGATCCTGCGTACCCACTCCGCGGGCGATCCACGCCAGCCCTGGCTTTTTGGTGATCAGGCCTGTGAAACCGTCAAACTGGCGATCCGCCAGCGCTACGCCTGGTTCTTTTATACCTACGCTCTGGACCATGCGGCCTGCACGCAAACGGGCGTGGGCATCGTGCGGCCATTGCTTTTTGATTATCCCGACGATCCGCACGTTGCAGCAATGACCGATCAGTGGATGTTCGGGGACTGGATACTCGCCGCACCCGTGCTGGAAAAGTTGGGGACCGGAAAAGAGGAAAGCCTGCTGCGCCGCGTTTATCTGCCGGTCGGTGACTGGATTGATTACTTCCGCGGCGATCGCTACAAAGGCGGCCAATGGATCAATTACGCACTGAATCCTGAAACTTGGATGGACTGGCCCCTGTTTATCAAGGACGGGGCGATTATACCCACCACCATTCCCGTTCCGGCCATCCACACGGCCAAACCGGAGATGGTTTATCTGGATGTATTCCCAGCCAAAATGCCATCCATCGGGGTTTTTTATGATGATGACGGGGAGAGCTTTGATTACGAAAAAGGGAGTTTTCATCGTCAGGTGATTACCGCACATCGACAAGGCCGACAGTCGCGCGTGGTTGTCGCGGCCAGGCAGGGGACGTTTACCTCCAGCGTAAAACATTACGTGATTCGTTTGCATGGGCAGGCGGCATCCGACGTATACATCGGCGGCCAGGATCTGCCGCGGGTAACCAATGCGCTGGCGTTATCCAAAGCCGCTTCCGGATGGTATCCGGATGTGGACGTTTATGGCCCGGTCACATTGGTAAAAATAGCGGCTGGAGCCAATGCCGATATTGCCATTGAGATAAATGGCAACCAGATGATAGCCAAAACCATTCAACTGCTGACCGCCGGAGATGCGTCACTTTCCGGGCCAACGCCCGAAACACGAAACTATATTGTCGCCAATCATCCCGGCTATACTGGCATCGGTTTTATTGCGGGGTTTACTGTGCCCGGCACCGCAGCGACGTTTTATTTGTGCCGGCGCCAGGCCGGAAACTATCGGGTCAAATTCCGTATAGCCAACGGTGATCTGGTACAGATTCAAACACTGAATGTTTACGTCAATGGCATACTTGTTGGCACACTGCATATACCGGGCGTACAGAATTGGCATACTTGGGAAGAAATGGAAATGTATCTTCCTCTGGTGGCGGGAAATAACGCCATCATGATCCGCCACGACCAAGACAACACCGGTCACATTAATCTAGATTGTGTTAAAGTGCCGTGGCAACCATCTGTGGTTTGAAACGCAGGGCCGTAATGTTATTGGTAATCGTTTACGGCTTTGATAAACGATCTGTCGGTGGGCAGGCCGGCGCGGTGTAAAGGGATGGGCTGGGAATACTGTTCCGGCGTTCGATGAGTGGTTTCGTGGCCTGGCGGTGCCTGGTATAGAGTTTTTGGGCACGGTCCGACATAATAGCAGAGGAAAAGGAAAACGATCATGACATTTTATAAGCGGAAATCGAACCTTGCTGGAGTTGGGCGATGGCCCCTTTTTATTGTCTGGATGTTGGTAATAGGAGGTGCCTTCGCCGCCATTGCGGCAGCAACCCCGATTCGTTCTCCGCGCCCGCCTACTGTTGATCCAACCTTCGGCCTGCCGTTGCCGGAGGCACACGCCCATCCACTGGGCAAGCCGCCCGCCTGGATATGGGCCTCCACCGTCGGTAA
>JBMFGW010000115.1:0-11200 GCA_049977145.1 Phycisphaerae bacterium | reverse complement strand
CCGTCCGGCGGGGCCGACGCCGCGCCAGGGGCCACCCTAGCGTGCAGCGCGCCGTGTAGCCGGGTGCCCAGGCAAACGCTCGTGCCAGGTCCGCCAGGAACCGCCGGTATTGCCGGGTTCGCAAGCTCTCCCGCGCCGCGTCAAAGGCCTGTACTCCGAGGTGCCCCCGCCAGAACCCCGCCATTTGGCCAGCCGCCGCAATGTTCTCGCGCTGCCCTCTCGCCACCGCCGCGATGCGGTGTTTTTCCGCGAGGTTCATGAGAGTTCTGTACACATTCCTGAAGTTGCGACTAGAGTTCCCGGAGTGGATGCGATAAAGCACCCCGCACTCCGGGGTGTAGGCCACCGGGAATTGGTACGCGATTCGGAGCAGCAGGTCGGTGTCTTCAGAGATCGGCATCGTTGGGTCGAAAATCCCGACGAGCCCAAGGCACGACCGCCGCACCATCAGCGTGCTCGTCAACGGGACACCCCGGGTGAGCATATCGGCGTAAGTGAGGCGGGGGCGAACCTCAGGCCGCCCCATGACACGCTCGCCGGACGGCAGGATCACCCCGTGGGTGCTGTAGCACATGCCAGCCTGGGGGTTTCCCTTCAACGCGCTAACCAGGCTCTCAAGCTGATGCGGCAGCCAGAGGTCGTCGGAGTCGATGAAGGCGACCAGCTCCCCGGCCGAGTTCACTATTCCCCGATTCCGCGCGACGGAGACCCCCGTGCTCGCCTGGCGGATCAGCCGCACGCGATCGTCGACCCGCCGCACAAAATCCAAGCTCTCAGTTGAGCCATCGTCGACGACAACACACTCCCAATCTCGGTGCGTCTGTGCAATCACGCTCTCAAGCGTCTCGGCGAGCAGGGCAGCGCGGTTAAATACGGGGATGATGATGGAAACATTGGGCACGGTTTCAATCCTCCAAAGATCAATGAGCAATGACCAAACCGGCGACGGGGGACAAACGGCGGAAAAACTTTCCGGCGGCGCCGAGATTTCCGCGTCAGCGGCCAAGCGGCGAGCGGCGTGTTTTGATAATCGAGCGGAGGAAATAGCGCGGGTTGTTGGCAACGGCCCGGGTAAGGTGAAGTGCCATGTCCTTGTAATCCCCGTTCTTCAAACTCCGGCGGGCCGCCTCATAGGCCTGGGTTCCGTATTCCAGCCTGTTAGGCCGGCGCAGTGCCCGGGCGGCCCGAAGCGCGGCGGCATCGCCGCGGGCACGGGCCATGGATTCATGCTTGCGCAGCACATCGGTAATCGAATCGTGCATCATCCGGTAACGGCCGCTCATATTACCGCCGTGTACACGATATAACGTCAGCGCATCGGGGAGGAACTCAACCTTAAAATATCGCGCAACTTTCAGCCAAACGTCTATGTCTTCGTGGCCGCCGTGGAAGCAATCAAAGCCGCCCACGAGTTGCAGGGCCGAGCGCCGCAGCATTGTCGCGCTCGGAAGCGGGCCGCCCGGCTTGCCCAACATCTCAAGGTAGGTCAATCGCGGCCCAGCCCAACCGGGGCCAGTAGCCTTCCCGTCGGCATCAATAAAGGAGAACCCGGTGTAGGAAAGGCCGACCTCCGCGTCAGCCAGCATTCCCGGGACCTGCCGCGCGAACTTGGATGGCTCCCAAAGGTCATCGGCATCCAGTAACGCGATCAGTTCACTGGCTGCACTGGCAATCCCGGCGTTTCGTGCAATCGCCAAGCCGCGGTTCACTTGCCGAACCATTCGGACGCGGGAATCCATTTTTTCCACGCGAGATATATCTTCCGTTGAGCCATCATCCACGACAATACATTCCCAATCGGTAAATGTTTGCGCGATTACGGACCGCACGGCCTCATCCAGGAATGGGCCGGGGTTGTAAGCGGGGATGACGACGGAAACGAGTGGCACAAAATCAATACTCCAAAGGTCGACGAGCAATGAGCAATACGATAAGGATGACAAGGCCCTCCAAAATAAGGCCCGGAGGCGGCGGCGAGGCCATGCGGATCAGGGCTTGGGGGCACCGGCCCCGATGGAGGTCGGTTTCGGGGTTTTGGCCGCGGCAGGGCCGCGTCCTTCAGAACGCGGAAGGCGAGCCGCTGCAGCGAACCCAGCGACAATGCCGAGGACAACCGCGGTTATTGTCACCAGCGACCGCGCAAGCTCCCACGCCGCCCTGGCCACTGAACGCGCAGCGGCAACGGGCAGTTGGGCGGACGCCATGAAAGCGTAGCGCCGCAGCAGGGGCGAGCCAAACCCAAAGTTGGCCACCAAGAGCACAACGCGGTTACGGAAGTGATAATAGGTGTACCGCGTGTCGAATCTTCTCCCCTTGGCCTGCGGGGCACCAAGGTGATCCACAACCGCCTTGTGCGCAAAAATAATCTTGTGGCCGGCGGCCCGGAAGCGCAGGGCGATATCCGTTTCCTCGCAGACTTCCGTGCCGGGGTATATCTCCCGCAGACCGCCAATTGCATCAAGTACCTTTTTTCGCCAGGACATGTTGCATCCGATGATATGATCGACCTCTAAATCCTTGCCGGGGTCGGCGGCAAAATTGCCAGTTAGCTCACCATTCGGCAGCAACTTGCCGATCTGATCCACACCCTGTTTATCTTCATCCGGTTGATTGCGCAATGCTCGACCACCGACGGCCCCAACCGCTGGATCGCTGTATGGTTTCAGCAGTTCATCCAACCAAGTGCCGTGGGCAAATGAATCATCATCCAGAAAGGCGATGATTTCACCCGTGGCCTGCTGCAGGCCGATGTTGCGCGAACGGGTCATGTGGCCAAGGCCAGCCTCATTGCGCAGATAAAGCACTTCCGAGAATTCGGCGCAAAGCGAGCGCGTGCGATCATCGGGTGAGCCGTCCACCACGATAATCTGCTCCGGCAATCGCGTCTGTTCGCGCAAGCGATCCAGGCACGTTTTCGCGCAGTCCGGGCGGTTATAGGTGACGATAATAACGGTTACGGTCATTTGTGCATTCCAAGGACGTGGCGCTCGAAGCGCCATGTGATTTGGGGCGGCAGGATGGCGTAAACGCGGTCGCGGAATCTTGGCAGCAAGAGCCATCCAAATTTTCGGACGGCCTGTGCGGCACGGAGGTCACCTGAACGAACGGCCCCCCAGATACAGCGCTGCACCAGCCGCTTGTATTCCGGCGCGCACGAAGCGAGTTCGCGGAATATCTCGGCCGAATTAGCCGCGTGCGGAAGAGGCCGACCACCGTACCAGACGCTGGCGAGGCCGTTGAGGATTTTCAGCGCGCTAGCCCCGACGCGCATGTCTTGGGTGTCGTGCTGCCGAGAGAATCCGAGCCGCTCCGGAATTGTGTGCCACTCGCAAAGCCTGGCGACATTTAGAAACAGGATACGGTCCTCGTCGGCGGCCTGGGCCGGCGGCAGGCCGCCAGCGCGGATGAACACGTCACGGCGAATCACCGAGTAGGAGAGTGCCCCACAATTACGCTCCAGCAACATGCGGTAGCTTTTCCCACGGATGTCCAAGTAACCGAGGTCGCGCCCGCGTGGCCGCGCCTCTCGCGCGCACGCATGGCAGCCCGCGAGGTCACTGGCGGAAAAATCAGCCGCTGCAGGTGCGCCCCCCCGGAGCGTTGCCGTATCGGAGAAGCACCAGAACCAAGTGTTCACGGCGCCGCAATCCGGATTTGCGGCGAGATATTTCATGGTCTTGGCGAGCTTCTCGCGATGCCAAAGATCGTCGTCGTCAAGGAAGCAAATCCAATCGCCGGTGGCGGCTGCCACGCCGGTGTTCCTGGCGATTGACCGGCCAAGGTTCGGCTGCTCGATCACGCGCACGGAAGGGAAGCACCGCCGCACCGCGTCAGCGGAGCCGTCGGTCGATCCGTCAACCACCACGGTGATTTCGTGCGCGGGGTAGGTCTGTTCCGCCACGCTCTGGATCGCTTGGAGAAGGTAATCCTTGCGGTTGTATGTCGCGATGATCGCAGAAAATTTGGGTGCGGAGGCCATCCTATTCGCCTCCGGACTGGAAGTGGTAATCTGCAAGCACAACGCCTTCGGAAATTATTTCAGTCCCGCCGGGGAATGGATACGGAAGCACGTCTATCACGCGCACCACGCACGCCTGAATAAAGTGGTCCAGTACGCCGTGGCAGCAGACGCGGAGGTCGACCGTGTAATCACCGGCTTTTAGCCACGGGGTGCCGAGGCGGAATTCGCCGCTGTATTGATCGGTCGCATCAACAAAGAAATCCAGCAACCGCGAATCGCACCGCGCTACCACGACACCCGAACGGTCGATAAAATCGCAGAAGAGAAACATCTTTTGTGTGAATGGGCGGACCCGCCTTAGCTTGAATTTCACTACCTTCTCCTCGCCGCAGGTGAAAAATTCCTTGCTTGGCGTTGCGGAAACAAACCGATATTCACCGCTGCCATGTCGGCGATGGGCTTCCGTGGCAGCCGCCTCGGCACTTTTGAAACTTTTCATGTAATGTTCAATGGCGGTGGGAACATCGCCGGCGAAGGTGCAGACGCCTTTTTCAAGGTACATGGCCCGGTTGCACAGCACGGCCACGGATTGCATCTGGTGGCTGACAAACAATACCGTCCGGCCAGATTTGCTTACATCCTGCATTTTGCCCAGGCATTTACGCGTGAATTCTGCATCGCCCACGGCCAGGACTTCATCGACAATTAAAATTTCCGATTCCAGATGGGCCGCCACGGCAAAGGCCAGGCGGACGTACATGCCCGAGGAATAGCGTTTCACGGGGGTGTCCAGGAACTGCTCTACGCCGGAGAAATCGACAATGGCGTCAAAGTGTTTGCGGATTTCCGGTTTTCTCATGCCCAGGATGGCGCCGTTGAGGTAAATGTTTTCTCGGCCCGTAAGTTCCGGGTGAAAGCCCGTGCCCACTTCCAGCAGGCTGCCCACGCGGCCATGGAGGTGGATTTCCCCTTTGCTGGGTTTGGTGATGCGGCTTAATATTTTCAGCAGGGTGCTTTTGCCCGCCCCGTTGCGGCCAATAATGCCCACAACGTCGCCGCGATTGACATCAAAGGTAATGTCGTTTAGCGCCCAGAAAAGTTCCTTCTGCGGCCGGTGAAGCGGGTGCGTAACGCGGTGCAGCACCGTTTCCGCCAGGGTAACGTGGTCGGAAGCGTTGTGGCGGATGACGTAAGATTTGGCGATGCCGGAGGCACGGATTGCGATGTCGGTCATTGTTAGAATCCAGAAGTTAGAACCTTGAACCTAGAATCTAGAACCTGGAACCTGGAACCTGGAACCTGGAACCTGGAACCTGGAACCTGGAACCTAGAACCTAGAATCTAGAATTTAGTATTTAGTATTTAGTATTGTCAGTATTGGTCAATGATCAATGACCTTTTTTCACCACAAAGACACAAAGACTTTTTCAATGACCAATGACCACTGATCACGGATCAATATTTGCGGAAGCGCTACGCGGCTATTTTGCTCGGCCTCGGCCGGACCACGGCCAGCAGGCTGGCCGGCTAAACCTGTCCCCTGTAACCTGTAACCTGTAACCTGTAACCTGTAACCTGTAACCTCGCGTGTCTCCGTGGTGAATCCGTCGCCCTTTGTGGCTTTGTGTCTTAGTGGTAAATCTCCCCAACGTCCGCCGCGCTATTGATCCGTGATCAGTGATCCGTGATCATTGAGCGCAGCGCCGCGACCGGTTCATTCGCCACAGAACTAACCCAAAATCGCCTGTACTTCTTCCCGCAGTTTCTGCAATCTGGTCTGAATGATATCCCAAGTAATATCGCTCTTGATCACCCCGTAACCGTGGATGAGTTGGTTCCGGAAACCGATAATGCGCCGCCATTCGCTGATGCGTTCCGCACACGGCGGATCAATCTTATGCAGTTGGCTCAGAGCTTCCCCAACAATTGCAAAATTCCAATGCACTGCATCGTGCAGCTCACCACGGGCCAGGAAATCGTCCCGGCTCTTGCCGGAGACGTATCCGGCGATACGATTCGCGGCATCAAGGATATCCTGCAAAAGCTTGGCAGATTCAGGCTGCATAAAGTGTCGTCCGGTGCTGGTTGGCGACCCGCAAAAAGTAAGGATTGCGGGCATCCTGGATGCTGACCATATCCACGTTCCGCTGGAGCAGCAATTCCAAGTCTTCAATCAGGCCGAAATAACGGTCAGCCAGACCAACCGGGTTAGCATCAAATTCAAAAAAGAAATCAATATCGCTATCGGAAGAAAACAACTTACCGCTGGCCGCCGAGCCGAAAAGATCAAGGCGTATGACACCATATTTCCGGCACAGTGCGACAATCTCCTGACGATGCTGTTCTACCTGCTGTAACATGACACCATTATACCCTTTTTCAGTGACCAATGAACACTGATCACGGATGAATATTTGCGGAAGCGCTGCGCGGCGCTCAATGACCTTTTTTCACCACCAAGACACAAAGACACAACGTTACGACGAATTCCCAGCGCGGCTGCCGCCGCAACCAAAATGTCACGCGGAGTCGCGGAGAACGCGGAGATACCAAAACGCGACCACGGAGCACAGATTTTTGGAAAGCTGTGCCGAAAAGCGCTACTAAAAAATCTTTGCACGCTGCGAAGAAATCGACGGGTTGTGGCACAGATGGACACAGATTAACGACGCGGGGCTGGTTTACCACAACGGCACAACGACACAAAGAACGACGGAATACGACGAGCCACAGAGGTCACAGAGGCCACAGAGACGGACAATGTTGAAGACGCTGCTACTACTGATAATTCTGACTTCTCATCCAGCGCAGCGTTTCCGAAAATATTGATCCGTGATCAGTGATCATTGGTCATTGGTCATTGAGATTCCCTCCATTCGCTCCCCCACCTCCCTGTGAGCCCCCGTCGTTCTTTGTGTCTTAGTGTCTTAGTGGTGGACCAACACCCCGTACGTCGTACTGAGTGTATTGCGTATTTGGCATTTAGCATCTTCTGAATTCTAGATTCTAGATTCTGAATTCTCGCGAAGCGAAGCCGTTTCACTGTGGCGGGCGCCGCCTTGCTGCCGCAACGCGTCGGCGTTTTCCCTGCACCGCACTTGCTTTGTCAAGAATCGCGGAAAGCGCTGCAGGCACGGGCATATCCCGCACCTCCTGATATATCGCCTCTTTCCACGCCCATACATCACGCTGCGCTTTGGAAACACTGTAATCAATCCGTTTCATCTTCGACCTCCAGGGGTGATACCAACCGCACGGCGTGGCGGTATCCGGCCTCCACACTCACTGCCATCAGATGGGCCTCCTTGTTGATATTGGCCAAATGCTTGAAGTTCCACGACAACAGCACATCCATATTGTACACCACGGCAAACGCCACGTGCAGTGCATCCTCAATTTTGGTCTTGGGAATTGCGCCCCGGGCAATGTACAACTGGGCCAATTGCGTGACTTCCTCCCGGCGATCCATCGGCAAGTCCTGAATCGGATATTCCGCCAGCGCAGCCTGTAGTTTTTGGCGGTGGCCCGGTTCCGGGTCTCTGCTGATTTCCAGCCGCACTACATCGGAGATATACAGGTCGTAGCGCGCCGCATGCAAGCGGAAAAACACTTCGGTGATCGCCCTGAAATCAGGAGAATCTTCGGCGAAAAGAAAACTTACAATGGATGTATCAAGATAAATTTTAAGTTTCCGCATATCCGTCCTGTCCTCCATTACCTCACCCGCCTCTGTGGTGAATCCGTCGTTCTTTGTGTCTTAGTGTCTTAGTGGTAAATCTTCCGTAATCCCGTTGTCCGTTGTCCGTTGTTCGTTGCCCCTCGTTCCCTTCCAGATTCTAAGTTCCAGGTTCTAGGTTCTAGGTTCTAGGTTCTAGGTTCAAGGTTCAAGGTTCCAGGTTCCAGGTTCTGGATTCCAGGTTCCCCCGCGTCGTTGATCGTTGATCGTTGATCGTTGATCGTTGATCGTTATCCATACTGTTCCTTGATCAGTGAAAGAAACTCCTAGCTCCCAGCTCCTGCGTTCTTCGCCGCGGCGACCGCCGGGGCCGGCGTTGCCGCTCCGGCGGCTTGGGCCGCCGTGATCGCATCCAGGCGGACATTGCGGAATTCTTGCCATTGATTATTCACAAATTCCATGAACTTTTCTTTGAATACCGCCTGGCTGAAGCGTTCCGCGTTTTGGCGAATTGCCTGCGGGTCCCAGGTGATGCGTTCAAATTGTTCCACCGCCGCCATGAGGCTTTCGGCGGTTTGCTCCATAAAAAATACGCCGGTGATGCCGTCAATGACGCTTTCCGTAACTCCACCCTGGCCATAGGCGATTACGGGCGTGCCGCAGGCCTGGGCTTCGACAGGGACAATGCCGAAATCTTCTTCCGCGGCGAAAACGAATCCTTTGGCGTGCCGCATATATTCCTGGAGGCGTTCCGCGTTCTGGTAACCGATAAGCTTGACATTGGCACCGGCGAGTTTGCGGATTTTGTTCATTTCCGGGCCTTCGCCCACGACAAACAGCCGCCGGTCTGGCATACGGGAAAAGGCGCGGACGATTAAATCCATGCGTTTATATGGCACCATGCGTGAGGCGGTAAGGTAATAATCGCCCTTATCCGTGCAGAGGGTAAATTTTTCCGTATCCACCGGCGGAAATACAGGTGTGGCGGACCGGCGATACGCTTTTTCCACACGCCGGGCGACAAAGTTTGAATTGGTCATAAACGCATCCACACCGGAACTGGTGCGGACATCAAACACGCGGATGTAATGGAGAATCAATTTGGCCAGGGCGCCTTTGATGCCGTGGTCCAACCCGGTTTCCTTGAGATATTGCTGCTGCATATCCCAGGCGAAGCGCACGGGGCTGTGGCAATAGCAGATATGCAACTGATCCGGCCGGGTGATCACGCCCTTGGCCACCACGTAGCTGCTGGAGATAACTAGATCATATTTAGATACATCTAACTGTTCAATGGCCATGGGCATCAGCGGGAGATACGCGCGGTGTTTACTTCTGGCCAGAGGCATATTTTGCAGGAAGCTGGTCTGCACGGGCTTATTCATAATAAAGCCGCGCTGCTGCGGCTTGAGAAAATCAAACAAGCTGAACACATCGGCATTGGGGAAGCACAGGAGCATTTGTTCCAAAACGCGTTCCGCTCCGGCGTAGGTATACAGGAAGTCGTGGACAATGGCGATTTTCAACTGCGTTACCGGTTGGGAAAAGCGCAGTTTCAGAGATTTATAGTGGGCGGGATTCAGCAAACCGATACGACCGATGATATTTTTATCTTCGCCGGGGCGGCGGCGGCTTGCAGCGCGGCCGATGCCAAAGAGACGAATTCTAAACGGTTCCGGCGGCTGCGTCGGCAGTCCGGCCAGGCTGTATTCCTCCATAAGGCGGGCGAAAAGGGCCACGCGATGGCCCGCGGATTCCAGGAATGTCGTGGCGGGGACTTCCACATCCAGCCGCATGGGATTTCCCAGGCGGCGATGCCGAATGGGCAAAGACGCCGTCACCATCGCCACACCTTCCGCCGGGAGCGTACCGGTTTGCCAGGTGCGATTCTCCCTGGAACCGTCGCGGCGCGTGAGGGTCATGGCAGCGTGGCTGAAGCCAAGCATTTCAGCGGCCTCACAGACGCAAGCCCACCAGGTGTCAAAATTGCCGGCGCGGGCCAGGCTAAGTTGCAGGGTTTCAAAGGCTTTGAGGTAATTGCGGGATTCCCGCGCCAGCCGCCGATTCCGCCGCAGCGCTCTGATCAGATCACCCACGCGGGCGGAGCCGGCGGTGCGGAAGAGAACTATCAGCAGCAGCGCCAGGGCGCTGATGGCCACCACCATTGTGGGCA
The DNA here is from genome assembly GCA_049977145.1 of Phycisphaerae bacterium. Classification (GTDB taxonomy): domain Bacteria; phylum Planctomycetota; class Phycisphaerae; order WQYP01; family WQYP01; genus JAMDCX01. The sequence goes on along the minus strand of JBMFGW010000115.1, from coordinate 1,390 downwards.
TATTGCCGAAGAGCATGGCAAGGGCGAGCAGGCCGGTGCCGATGGCGAAAATGTAAAGCAGGTACACCGCCTGGAGTTGGGAAAGCCCCAGGTCCAGCAGGCGGTGATGCAGGTGGCCACGTTCCGCGGAAAACAGGCTGCGGCGTTGCAGGATAGCACGGCGGACGAAGGTGATGGCGGTATCGGCCAGAGGAATAGATAACGCCACGGCGGTGATAATCAGCGGTAGAGGCGAATTGCTGTGGTGCGAAGCGACGACAGCGGCGGCGGCGATGGTAAAACCGATAAACAGGCTGCCACCATCGCCCATAAAAATGCGGGCGGGATTGAAGTTAAAAATAAGAAACGCGATCAAAGCCCCTATTAACGCCAGCATCAGAATAGCCACCGACGGCTCACCTGCTGCGGCACCCAGGATGGCAACCACCAGTGCGGCCACCAGGGAGATGCCACCGGCGAGGCCATCAATACCATCGCAGAAATTCAAACTCACCGGCACCGTCACGAGCCAGAGAATTGTCAGTGGCCAGGACAACCAGCCAAGGCAGACCTGGTCGTTGGCGAGGACCGGTCCTGTCGGTACGCACACGCCATAATAGGCAAAGAGGCAAGCGGCTCCGAGTAGGCCGATAAGTTTGATTTTGGCGGGGATATTAACAAGATCATCAATGAAACCGATGGTCAGCAGCACGACGGCGGCAAACATCAACGCGGCCATGGGGGTATGGAAAATGGCGTGCATGAGCGTGGTGCGGCGATACAGCAACAGCACGGGGCCGGCGCTGATAAGCGTGGCCATGGCGATGACCAATCCACCGACGCGGGGAATGGGCCGGGTGTGGATTTTGCGGGCATCAGGTATGTCCACAATATCGAAGTAGCGTGCGAACCTGATGATCGGCACCATCAAAAACACGCCGGCGCAAAGACCCGCCACGCAGGCAATACCATACCAATGTGAATCAGGCATCATAATTATCCTCTCTCAGTATTTGTCAGTATTAGCAGTATTGATCAGTATTAGCAGCGTCTTCAACACAACGTGCGAGGAGTCAGAACCTAGAATCTAGAATCTAGAACCTAGAATCCAGAAGACGGAAGGCCTTTTCAATGAGCAATGATCACTGATCACGGATCAATATTTTCGGAAGCGCTGCGCTGGATGAGAAGTCAGAATTATCAGTAGTAGCAGCGTCTTCAACATTTTCCGTCTCTGTGAACTCTGTGATCTCTGTGGCTCGTCGTATTCCGTCGTTCTTTGTGTCGTTGTGCCGTTGTGGTAAACCAGCCCCTCGTCGTTAATCTGTGTCCATCTGTGCCACAACCCGTCGATTTCTTCGCAGCGTGCAAAGATTTTTTAGTAGCGTTTTTCGGCACAGTTTTCCAAAAA
>JBMFGW010000114.1:0-11485 GCA_049977145.1 Phycisphaerae bacterium | reverse complement strand
CGAAGTGCGCCTCCCCTCCCGCCCAGCCCGGGTTATCTCATGACGAAGAGGTCACATAACTTGTAAAGTCATGCTAGCGCTCCCCCCTATAACGTAAGACTGCACCGGAACCTCTAACAATTGTTCCGATGCCGCACAGCGCTTTCCCGAACTCTGATCTTTGATCATTGCTCATCGATCATTGAAGCCGGGAACCGGCGCTGTTTGACAAGTGAATATGTCCAGCATCAATGGCGCAGGCAAAGGCCTGGTCGAAGCTACGGTGATCGCTCTATCCCCCAACAAAACTCGACACCCGCGCCCACTCCGCGCGCCCAAAAAGTCTTCTAACTCCTAACTCCTCAATGCTAAATGCTGGCCCCGTAGGGGCCTTCAAAACATCTTGAGCATCTAGAACCTGGAATAAAGGTACGGCGTTGCCGCGACGGTATTGTTGCGGCGATTGGGCTATAGGGATTCATGTTTCGCCGGAACTCCTCAAGGGCTTCGCGACATGCCTCCTCCGATCCGTTGGTCAGTTGCCCGTCTTTGGCCGCGTTGACCGCCTCGGCAACCGAATTCATCGTGGCCACAAACTCCGCCTTTATTTGCCTGATAAACTCGTCCTCGTTGACTCCCTCCAGCCGATCGATGGCTTCCCTTTAACTGGCCTTTCAACATTACCCACGGACCGCTCCGCAGGCCTCTTTACACACCATTATGCACAAAGCCAGAAAAATTGGCAGACCCAGCGCGTGCGGGAAGCGATATTCGTTTTAATCTGGTTTCGAAGCGGGGAAGGCAGCAGCCCTTATCGCGGTGAGCAGCTCTTCGACTGCTTGAGAATATTGAGCGTACCTAGGAGCATCAATGCGCTTCTTCACATCTTCGCAACATTGTGCGATTCCGGGTTCGTGGTTTGATAGGAATAGTCTTGCGTTAGCACTGTCCAGTTGGCTCGCCGCTGGGCCCGGCTAATTTTCCTCTCCAGCCGCTTTTCCATTTGGCTGTTGATGATTAAGGGGGCGAGGACGCCCAGAACGCCGGTTATCAACACCACTATCAAGCCCACCTCCCACAATATGGTGTCCCAGCCCTTTCCGTAGAATTCCTGGACTTGGTTTATGATGGTTTGGAGATTTGTTATTTCGGGCGGTGCCCTGTGGATTATTGGTGTGAATGCAAGTGTGTTCGGGATGGCGTGGAGCATGTTTGTTTTCCTTCGAAAGTACGGCTACCCACTTTAACTGGGCCGCTTCTTCCGTCAAGTCGCGTGGGACGTTCAGTTTTTTGGGTCGGCGAGCGCCCAGCCCTCGCCGTGCAGTTGGCGATTGTTTCAGGTTGACTAACTCGCCCGCCAATAGCCGCCGAACCATTCTTGCGGTATCCTTTCGGGGCCGGTGAAATTGGGAAAAGCGGAACTTTCATGACCACACCCTATCACGCACGCTATTTTGCACACGAGTTGACACGCCGGCGACAGCCGCTGGGGGTGGATCGTCTTTCCATGGCCTTGTTTGACGCCAGTGTTGATCTTAATCCGCATCAGATCGACGCCGCCGCATTTGCCCTGCGAAGCCCGCTATCCAAAGGGGTATTGCTGGCTGATGAAGTCGGTTTGGGGAAAACCATTGAGGCCGGATTGGTGCTGTGTCAATACTGGGCCGAGCGTAAACGCCGGCTACTGGTGATCTGCCCCGCGAGCATCCGCAAGCAATGGTCCCTGGAATTGCAGGAAAAATTTAATTTGCCCACCGTTATCTTTGATGCCAAAACCTATCGGCAGGAACAGGCCGGTGGAAATGCCCATCCATTCGCCAGCGACAAAGTGGTCATAACGTCCATGAACTTCGCCAGCAAAATGCAGGCGGACATTCGATCCGTGCCGTTTGATCTGGTGGTCATTGATGAAGCCCATAAGCTGCGCAATGCTTATCAGCCGAAAAATAAAATGGGGCAGGCGATCAAATGGGCGGTTGAAGACCGTAAGAAACTTCTTCTGACCGCTACGCCATTGCAAAATTCGCTGCTGGAACTTTATGGCCTTTCCACCATTCTTGATGAAATGATCTTCGGCGATGTTGGTTCATTCCGTTCCCAGTACACGAATGCCACCGGGGATATGAAGGCCCTGCGGGACCGGATTGAACATTTTTGCCGGCGTACCCTGCGGCGGCAGGTTGTGGAATACATTAAATACACCGCCCGGCGACCTCTGACTTTCAAATTCAGCCCAACGGACGAGGAACAGAAACTTTATGAAGCGGTCTCGGAATATCTCATGCGGGAAAATACGTATGGGTTTCCCAGTCGGCAGCGGCACCTGACGACACTGATTCTTCGCAAGTTGCTCGCCTCATCCTCCTTTGCGGTGGCCAATACGCTGGACACCATGCGGAATCGGCTGGAGCAACTGATGAAGGGGGTACCGATACCGGACGATCTGCCTTCTGATATCGTCGCCGATGAGGAGATGGAGGAAGATTTGCTCGATGACATCCTTGATGATACAGGTAGTGAGAACAGCGTCGCAGAGCGTTCGGACAGCAAGCCGGATCGCAAAGCCCTTGAAGATGAAATTAACGAACTGGCCCGCTATGCCCAGTGGGCCAGAAGCATCGGCGTTGATACCAAAAGCAAGGCACTGCTTGTGGCGCTGAACACTGGATTGGCGGAGATGACCAAAATGGGGGCCAAACGCAAGGCCCTGGTTTTCACAGAATCCCGCCGCACGCAGGAATATCTCAAAAAATTCCTTGAAATCAATGGTTATGCCGGGCAGATTGTCCTGTTCAACGGCATTAACGCCAGCTCAGAATCCGGGGAAATTATTGACCGCTGGCTAAAAGATAACGCCGAATCCGGGCGTGCCACCGGCTCTCGCACCATCGACAGCCGTACCGCCCTGATTGAGCATTTCCGCGACCATGCCACAATTATGCTGGCCACGGAAGCGGCGGCGGAGGGTGTGAACCTGCAATTCTGTTCTCTGGTGGTAAATTATGATTTGCCTTGGAATCCACAGCGCATTGAGCAGCGAATTGGCCGCTGCCACCGTTACGGGCAGGAACACGATGTGGTGGTTGTTAACTTTCTCAATGAACGCAACGAAGCTGACCAGCGGGTTCAGGAACTTCTGGCTGAAAAATTCAATCTCTTCAGCGGCATATTTGGTGCGTCCGATGAAGTATTGGGCACGATTGAATCCGGCGTTGATTTTGAGCGGCGAATTCTGGCCATCCACCAGCAGTGCCGCACACCGGAACAAATTGCGGCAGCATTCCAGAAGCTCCAGCAGGAAATGGAAGAGTCCATTAAATCCCGCTTAACCGACACGCGCCGCGTACTGATGGAACAATTTGATGAAGATGTTCACGCTCGGCTTAAAATGCGGCTTAGTGATGCCCAAACCAATCTGGATCGCATCAGCCGCCTGTTCTGGACGTTGACGCGGTTCATGCTTGCTGACCGTGCAACCTTTGATGACACAGCCTTGGCATTCACATTGCAGCGTCCACCCCAAAACAACCTCAAGCCGGGGCGCTATCACCTGATTTCCAAAACGCAGGAAAATATCCCCGGCGATTTTCTTTATCGGTTATCGCATCCACTGGGGGAATGGGTCATCGACACCGGCAAAACCTGCCCCACGCCCATAGCCAACGTAGTTTTTAATCTGACCGGACACGGAACCAAACTTTCGATGGTGGAGGCGATTAAAGGCCAGTCCGGCTGGCTGACATTGCAACATCTGACGGTCGAATCGTTTGACCGCGAGGAATATCTGCTGTTTTCCGCCGTCACCGATTCAGGCCGGTCACTGGATCAAGAAACCTGCGAAAGATTATTCCAGTGCGATGCCACTGTGGTTCCGACGGAGGACCCGCCCGCACCGGTGCGGGAACGGCTGAAAAATGAAGCCAGCCGCCACGCTGATGCCACCATTGGTGCATCCTTAGAGACCAACAGTAAGCTGTTTTCCGAAGAGCGGGAGCGGCTGGAAAACTGGGCGGAGGATATGGTTTTTATTGCAGAGAAGGAGCTTGCGGATATAAAGGCACAAATTAAGGCGGTTCGGCGGCAGTCCCGGCTGGCTACCACGCTTGATGAGCAGAATAATCTCCAGCAAACTATTCAGGAACTGGAAAGGCGGCAGCGGACGCAGCGGCAGGAGATTTTTGACGTGGAAGATCAGATTGCCGCAAAGCGAGACAAACTCATTGAGGCCCTGCACCGCCGCATGAGCCAGAAAAGCAGCCGCGCACGGCTGTTCATGGTCCGGTGGGAGGTGGTGTGATGATTCACACACATATGCAGCGGTCGCATAGGTAACTTGCAGGTGTGACTTCACGCCGGTAGGATCAACTCGCTGCGTAGCCTTACGTGCGGTGAATTTCAGTAATCAGGTAACAGGGAATGCAATGATAAGTGCCATCGAAATAAAACATTTCCGCGGGTTCGAGCGCCTCAAGCTTGATGGCTTGAGGGCCATTAACATCATCGTAGGGCCAAGCGCCGCTGGAAAAACCTCACTTTTAGAGGGCCTGCGACTGGCATTAGGCGCAACGCCCCAAGTGGCGTTCAACCTCGCCCATCGCGGCATGCCCAACCCGTTTATACCAAATCTGACCCGGGACCAGTTTGAGCTGTTTTGGACCCCCTTGTTTTTTGACTTTGACGTTACTATACCGATAGATCTCAGCGCTGTTGATCAAGATGATCGCGTGGCGCGGTTGGCCGTATCCTTTGACCAATCGAAAGCGTTGCTGGCTTCACAACCATCTCTTCCCCTTTCCGGCACCTCGCTCAGGCCATCATCGGGACAATCCTCAATCCAACCTGCCATCGTGCCGCTAGCCTTCAAGCGAACGTCATTTGCCCGGGAGGAGAGTACGCTCTATGCATCGGTAGGCTCCAACGGACAGATTCAACTTGATCCGGGAAATGAGTTCGCTATCGTAGCAGACTTTTTATATCCTTTCTGGCCCGCCAACTCCCAACAAATAACGATGATGTTTTCCAAACTCAGCATCGCCGGGAGCACCCGGGGCATCTTGGACGTCCTGATTGAGCAATTCCCTGAAATTATGGATATTTCCGTCGAATCTCCGAGCTTATTTCCCGCGCTTTACGCCAGCATGCGTCATGTGACCAGGAAGATGCCGCTGGCCATGGTATCGTCCGGAATATACAAGTTTGTTTCCTTGCTCCTGGCGATAGCGAGTACCAGCGGTGACGTTCTATTGATTGATGAGATAGAGAACGGCATTTATTACCAGACAATGCCAGCACTCTGGAGGGCGCTTCACACTTCCGCGAAACAGTCTTCGGCGCAGCTCTTCCTTACGACACATAGTTGGGAGTGCCTGAAGAGCGCGGCACCCCTGATAGAAAAGTTTCCAGGAGACTTTAATCTTATACAGATGTATCAGGAAGACGGCAAGAGCGTTGCCAAGGTGGTTCCGGGCGAACACGCCGCCGCGGCGATTGAGGCAGGTATTGAGGTGCGCGCTTGAGCATGGATCTGATTCGGCTGGAACACCCACTGATTCTTCTATGCGAAGGCGCGGCGGACCAGAACTTTTTTAAGGAAATGATTGAAAAGAGGGCTGGCTATCCGCACTTTAACTACCTCAATCCAACAGAGCATTATGGGGCCACCAATTTTGAAGCAATGCTCAAAGCCATACAAGGCGATCAGAAGTCTTTCTCCCGTCTCAAGGGCATTTTAATCCTTGCCGACAGTGCTACCGATCCCCAAAAGACCTTCAAAAATATATGCGATCAGGTGCGCCGTGCTGGCGCGTTCCCGGTACCCACCGCACCTGGCCAAACCGCCCTGCCCGACCCAAACGTCAACAAGGGAATGCCGGCGGTATGTATCATGCTTCTCCCCACGGATACTCAACCCGGCGCGCTGGAAACGTTATGTGTCAAAGTGCTGCTCAAGCAATACCCATGGGCTCAAGATTGCCTGAACAGCTACCTTAAATGCGACAAGATCGACGCCCATAATTGGCCTGCGGAGAAACTCGACAAAGCGCGATACCATTGCCTCGTTGCGGCCATTCATCGGGATGATCCGAGCAAGGCCGTGAGCAACGCATTTCGCGCAATGGGCGGCGGTAGCAAACCTCCTCTGATCGACGTAACTGACCCCATCTTCGACGAGACTGCTCTACGGATCAATGAATTCTGCGGGGCTTTACAAGGTCCTTGATACATGTTCAGCTCGGCGAGGCTCGGTTCGTACCAACCGCTGTGCGGGCGAATTCCATCACAATTGGCCCCATCGTCATTCTTGCGGTATGCTTCTGCACGTCGTTTATTAAAAAAGGCAGGGCCGGACGTAATGCCAACCAATCTTGAAAAATTCCGTGATCTTCTGCGGGAACTGTTCCAACTGAATCAGGCGGATCTGGATTTTGGCATTTATCGCATTATGAATACCAAGCGGGATGAGATTAACCGCTTTCTGGACAAGGATTTATTGCCGCAGGTAAAAGAGGCATTCACCGAATATCAATCCGTTGACAAGTCGGCCCTGCAATCGCAGATTGATGAGGCCGTTAAACAGGCCCAGAGCCTGGGGGCGGATGCCGAGCAATTGCCCAAGGTTAAGGCGTTGCGGCAGAAATTGGCCACCGAAGCGGTGGACACCACCGCCCTTGAAAACACGGTATTCTCGCATCTCTTTAATTTTTTCCGCCGCTATTATCAGGACGGCGATTTTATTTCCCTGCGGCGCTACAAAGAAGGCGTGTATGCCGTTCCTTATGAGGGCGAAGAGGTCAAACTCTATTGGGCCAACCACGATCAGTATTACATTAAAAGCAGTGAATCCTTCCGCGATTACACGTTCAAACTTGATTCCGGCAAACGCATCACCATGCAGATTGTGGCCGCATCCACCGAACAAAATAACAACAAGGAAGCCCCCGGCAAGGAACGCCGTTTTGTGCTCTGTGCTCAAAATCCCCTGTCTGAAGAAAATGGCGAACTGCATATCCGCTTTGAATACCGCCCCAGTGAAGGCCGGGAAAAGCAAAGTGATCTTAATGAACAGGCAATTACCGCGATTCTCAACGCCCAAGGCTTTGAGGCGTGGACCGCCCAACTGGCAAAACCCGCGCCGCTGGAAAATGATTCCGCCCGCACCGTGCTGGTCAAACACTTGGCCAAATTCACCGCCCGCAACGAATTTGATTATTTCATCCATAAAGATTTGGGCGGCTTCCTGCGGCGGGAACTGGATTTTTACATTAAAAATGAAGTCATGCACCTGGATGACATTGAAAATGATTCCGTCCCGCGCGTGGAACAATACCTAAGCCTGATCCGCGTGATCCGCAAGATCGCCCACAAGATCATTGCCTTTCTGGAACAATTGGAGAATTTTCAGAAGAAGCTCTGGCTCAAAAAGAAATTTGTCCTTGAAACCCATTATTGCATCACATTGGATCGCATTCCAGAAGACCTGTATGCCGAGATCGCCGCCAATGACGCCCAGCGGGAAGAATGGGTAAGGCTCTTTGCCATAGATGAAATAAAAGCCGAGAAGCTGGGCGATGTGGCCTATAGCAAACCTCTGACGGTGGCATTCCTGATGTCCCAGCCGCATTTGGTATTGGACACCAAGCATTTCCCGGAAGCATTCAAGCAGAAATTGCTGGCATCCATTGATGATCTGGATGAAAAACTCGATGGCCTGCTAATCCATTCGGAAAATTTTCAGGCGTTGCGATTGATCGAGGGGCAATACCGCGGCCGGGTTGATTGCGTTTATATCGATCCTCCATATAACACCAGCGAAAACACCTTCAAGTACAAGAATGAATACCGACACTCATCATGGGCGGCGATGATGTTCAATCTCCTGCAGACCACTAGCGAACTGGAGGCACCCGGCGGCGTCACGTCCGTGGCGATAGACGACACAGAAACTGGCCGGTTGCGTAACTTGCTGGATGATACCTTTGGAGAGTCAAACCGCGTGGCCACGATTGCAGTCGAAGTGAACCCGGCAGGGCAAAATCTGCGGCCCAACACGCCAGCACTGAGCCACGACTACTTCCACGTCTACGCCAAGGAAATCGAGGCCACGAACATGCTTCTCCGTGAGTTAACCGAAGCAGAGAAGGAATCATACAAGGAGGCTGACGCTGGCGGAAAGTATATTTGGGACAACCTCCGCCGACGCGGAGGAAATTCGAGGCCAACCGACCGGCCTGGGCAGTGGTTTCCTTTGTTCGTGACCTCCTCCACAGTGCGTGTGCCGAACCTGGCGTGGGACGCCCCTTCCAAACAATGGTCCCTGCAGGACACGCCGGTTGGTGATGAGGTCGTGGTGTGGCCTATCGACCCCAAGGGGGAGAAGCGAATTTGGCGAGTGAACCCTGACGGAGCGAGAAGAGCGATTGCGGACGGCGAAATCGCCGTGATCCAGAAGGCTGGCGAACTTGCGGTTTCCAAGAAATCCTACATGCCTGTGGGGAAGAAACCTAAGACCATGTGGTACGACTCTAAATACTCGGCGACCACGCATGGAACCAAGCTGCTTATCAACATCATCGGGAGTCCACTCTTCAGTTACCCCAAGTCAGTGCACCTCGTTACCGATTGCCTACGGTTTTGGGCCGACGACGGTGCATTGGTGCTCGATTATTTTGCCGGATCCGGTACCACCGCGCACGCCGTTATCAACCTCAACCGTGAAGACAACGGCAACCGCAAATATATCCTTGTTGAAATGGGCGAATATTTTCATACCGTACTTCTGCCGCGAATCAAAAAGGTTGTCTATTCTAAAGATTGGAAAGACGGCAAGCCCACCGCACGCGATACCAGCATCAGCCATGCCTTCAAATACCTCCGCCTGGAATCTTATGAGGACGCTCTGAACAATCTGGAATTGCAGCGCACGAAAGAACAATCAAATTTATTAAATTCCGATTCAGCCATGCGTGAACAATACATACTTTCCTATATGCTGGATGTGGAAAGCCGGGGCAGCCAATCGCTATTGAACATCGACAAACTCCGCAATCCCGATCAATACCAGCTCAAGGTGGAAAAACACGGTGAGACGCAGCCGATCAAAGTGGATTTGCCGGAAACCTTTAATTGGCTGCTGGGGTTAACGGTCAAACATATTGATATGATCCGGGGCGTGCGCGTTATCTCCGGCACCAATCCCAAAGGAGATCGCGTGCTGGTGCTCTGGCGGAATATCGATGAGATGGACAACGATCAACTGGATGCATGGTTCTGCAAGCAAGACTACAACACCCGCGAAATGGAATATGATATTTTCTACGTCAACGGCGACAACAACCTTGAAAACCTCCGCCGGGCCGATCAGACATGGAAGGTCCGGCTGATCGAAGAAGAATTCCAACGGCTGATGTTTGATGTGGGAGATGTGTAATGTATCTGATGTACGTGGATGAAAGCGGAGACTGCGGATTGCCTGCGGATGGTTCCCGTACTAATCTGTTTTGCCTGGCGGGGCTAGTGGTGCATGAATTGCGATGGCGCGACACCCTGGCCGATCTGGCGAGGTTTCGCCACGATTTATGGAAGCGCTACAAAATCAACATTGAGGATGAACTGCACGCGGGCGATATCCGCGCAAAAAGAGGGGCCCTTACGGGCCCTGGTGGATCCTACTACCCGGATAACCCGAGGTTCAGATCCACAAGTATTGTACGCTTGCAATAGTTGGATATGCAAGGCCTGCTTCGGAAGAGTTGGCAACGCCCGATAATACGAGGGCGAGCGTACTACCCTTTAGTAAGGGTATTAGTAAGCGTATGATGGCCATTTTGATATTTGGTGGTTTGATGGGCAGAAAGTGTAATTATGAGCAACGCCATTAAGAGCATCTCGATAGAAGGGTACAAATCCATCCGAAAGATGGATATTGAGCTTCGGCCATTGAACGTGCTCATCGGTGCCAATGGGGCGGGGAAAAGCAATTTTGTCAGTTTTTTTCGGCTGTTACATGAGATCGCCGAACGAAAACTGCAATCGGCGGCGGGCGTTGACGGCGGAGCCGATATGCTTCTGCACTTCGGGCCGAAGGTTACGAAGCAAATTTGGGCCAAAATTTGGTTCGGCCTATGCCTATATGAGCTGAGGCTGACAGCAACTGTGGATAACCGCCTGATGTTTACCCACGAATTTGCCCAATATCAGCTACCGGGAGAACCTCCCTACCCAGAGGATATGGGGATGGGGCATTTCGAGTCCAGACTTAAAGACTACGTTGACGACACGGGAGGCGAATGCCATGCTGGGGAGTCGCATCATGTTTACGAGGCAATGCTGAAGGTGGTGGTCTACCATGTGCATGACACGAGTTCGCTGGCGGGAATCCGGCGACAGAAGGCGATCAACGACAATGAGTTTCTCCGGCAGGACGGAGAGAATCTCGCGGCATTTCTGTTTAACCTCAAACAGACAGAACCGAGGGCGTACCAAAACATCCGCGATGTCGTGCGACTGGCTGCTCCATTCTTTGACGATTTCAAATTACGCCCGGTTACGGCAAATCCCGAACTAATCCAATTGGAATGGACCCAAGTTGGATCCGATTATCCCTTCCGTCCCAGCCAACTTTCTGATGGCACGTTGCGGTTTATCTGCCTGGCCACGGCCCTGCTTCAGCCGAATCCACCGGCCACCATGCTCTTTGATGAGCCGGAACTGGGGCTGCATCCGTATGCACTGACCCTGTTGGCCAGCCTGTTCAAGCAGGCCGCCAAAAGCAGCGGACAGGTAATCGTTTGCACGCAATCGGCGGCCCTGCTGAACGAATTTGAGCCGGAGGACGTGATTGTCGTGGATCGGGAGGATGGTCAATCGACCTTCCGCTGCCTGGGCCGGGAAAATCTTTCCGAGTGGTTGGAAAATTACGGTCTGGGTGAGTTGTGGCAGAAGAATATCTTCGGCGGAAGGCCGCATGGCGAAGTGGAAAGCGGGCCGCCAGAATCGGAAACTCCGGACGCTCCGCCATCGGAAGTGCCCGACGGCCCGCCGCCGGGGAGTAATACCCCATGATGCGAGTTAATGTTGTTGTTGAAGGTCAGACAGAGGAAACGTTCGTCAAGGAGGTGCTCGCACCGGCCCTTGGGTATCGCAGGGTATACCTGACACCACGCCTACTGGGTACGCCAGGCCATCGAGGCGGCAACGTGAATTACGCCCGCGTAAAGAGGGATGTCACCGCATTCCTTAAACAGGACAAGCAGGCTTACTGCACAACGCTCATTGACCTCTACGGTTTGGGAAGTGGCTTCCCTGGGACCGCGGCTGTCCCCAGCCGCCCCGATCACGATGAGGCCTCGCGAATTACAGAGGCGGTAAAGCGGGATATTATCGAAACACTCGGCGAGAATTGGCGGGCTGATAAACGGTTCATCCCCTATTACTACAACGCTACAAGTGACTCCAATCGCAGACTATCATGTCCTTCAATTTCAGCCCCAGCGTGTGCAATCGCCGA
>JBMFGW010000113.1:0-11839 GCA_049977145.1 Phycisphaerae bacterium | reverse complement strand
AGACCTTAACTGCCATACCATACCGCACCGCACCGTACCAGACCCGGCCTCACCGTACCTCACCGCACCCTAACTGCCAAACCATACCGCACCTGACCTCACCATACCTCACCGAACCTGACCTCACCTCAACTGCCAAAAACACATCATGCCGCGCACCAAACCGATACGCGGCATGATGATCGTTCACTTGATGACCGTATGGTCAAGCAATTTCTCTTTACCGAGAGCCTTAACGCCTTCCATAAAGGCTGTGATAAACTCGGTTGATTCCACGTCGTAAGGCTCGGCCAAATTCATCGCCTTTATCTGCTGTTGACGACTTCCAGTTTTGACCAAGTTTTCCCAACGGCGTTTGTGCTCCAAGTTTGTGTCGTCGTATATCTCGAACTGGCCGTAACTGCCCGCACCCTTCTGGGGACGGAAATCGCCAATGCCGTTCGAGATTCCGCCGTTAGCAAGCAACGAGAAAATCTTGCTTGCGGAAATTCTTGGAGTTGAAAACTCGATTGGAAACTCGACGCCCCATTCCGCCATTATGGCGCGTGAACGCACGCCGGGTGTGCGATTCATGCCAGAATTACGGATGTTGCGAATAAACATCTTGGGAATACCGTAGATGCTCATGTAATCGCCGGGTACATAGACCAATCGACCAATTTCAGCCTTCGTTGTGTCCTCCGTGTCAAGCGCTGCGCAACGGATGCAAGCCTTGAGCATCTTGGCCTCCACCACTAACAACGTATCGCCCTCTGGCAACATGATTGTAGAATCCTTGAATTCCTTAACCAAATCGCTTTTAAGGTGCGTCTTCTTATACTGCTCGTTGTTGCGATCAGGCCCAACGCCCAAAAGAGAAAGGTCCACGCCGAGCCGGTGGAAAATAAAGGGCTGTGTTCCGAGAATACGAACCATCATCCGCTCCTTGCGAAGCCGGACGAGTTCCACTTCATCGACTTTGTGTTTCCGAGGCCGTGCATCAATCAGACGCGATGCCTCTAAAACTTCAGCCCGACCATTGAGTTGACTTGTGCCATTGGCACCCGATAATGTAGAGCGACTCATAAGAGCCTCCTATTTTTAGCCGGGGACGCACACTGCAACAAACATCGTGCGTTCTCGGCTATAGCGCTACCCAACGTAGCCCTTATATTCCCATTATCGGCTCATTGTACCAAAAGTCTTTAATTTATTATCCCGGACAGTCTAATATCCTTGCAGCGGCCTGTTGCTGCGAGGAGCCAAAAATGACACCACAAGCCGAATTAACCATGCTGGAGGCTATTTACAGCAACATGCTGACCAGTGGACTCCAGCGATACGAGATTGACCGCCGACAAGGCCAATACATTGATTTTAAGACACTATGCCTTCGCATTGAGCAGCTGCGCGCTCAAGTCCAACGGGCATCGACCGGAGCATTTACGGTATCGCAATTCAGGAATGGTGACCGATGAGAATACCGTTCCTTGAATCCAAAGCGCAACGTAAAATCCGTCGGATGCGCGACAACATGCAGCTTCAACTTGCCGAGCTGGCTAAAAAGCAATTTGATGAAGTCGCTTTGGCTAACGGGTTTAACCGTGGGGCTGATGTAGGCCGACGGAATCGCGATTGGCGCCCACCTGCCGGGAGCGCCGACCTTTCGTGGGTGCCGGAATCATCGACCATTCTGCCGCGTGCCCGTGACCTTATCCGCAACACATGGGCAGGCCGTGCGATCGCCAACGCCTATGCGGACAATGTGGTGGGCGACGGCATCCGTGTTATCCCATCTGTAACCGACAATAGCGGCAATAAAATCAGCGCAATCAACGCCCGAATATCCGAGCTATGGCGCATCTGGAGCCGTCAGGAAAATTGTGACGTTGAACGCACCCGAACCATGCAGGCCGTCCAGGAAAGTGCTATTCGTGAATGGACGGTAGCTGGCGAATGCTTCATCGTCTGGTCGTATCAGCCGGATGGCGGAAGCGTGGGCCTTAAGCTGCAAATGCTGGAGGCGGATCAATTATTCCTTATGCGGACTGAATATGGCGGCAATGAAGTCCGGGGTGGTATCGAAGTCGACGCCGACGGGGCACCCGTGGCCTACCATTTTTACCAGCGGAACCCGAATGATCTGACGTATGCCAACCCCGCCGTCTTCGTGCCCGTCCGCATTGAGGCGGCGCGTTGTTTACACTTCTTTACGCCTGACCGAGTACGGCAATCGCGCGGCGTGCCCATCATTGCACCGGTGATGCAGGACATACGGGACGCCGAATCATATCGCAATGCCACGCTCATGGCCGCACGTATGCAGGCCGCCGTGGGTCTAATCATCCAAAAAAACGCGGTCAGTAACAGTATATTCGCCGCCCCCGGCTATGCAGGCGTCGGCCCGCTTGGCCCCGAAGAACAGGCCGCGACATCCGCAGGCGTGCGAACCGCCGACTTTATGCCCGGCATGGTGTTTGAAGGACTGCCTGGCGAGGACATTAAGGCATTCACCCCCGGCCCGATTGCCCAAACATACGGCCCGTTCATGGAAGCCACCTGCCGGGAGATCGCGGCGGGCGTCGGCATCTCATACGGTACGTTCATACGGCACGCCACGGGAAGCTATTCCGCGACCCGGCAGGAACGGCTCATGGATCGCCGCACTTGGCGGCGAGTACGCTGTGCATTGACCGCTAAACTCATGCTACCGATATACCGAACGTGGCTGCGGTTTGCCGTCATGGAAAACCAGATACCGGGCCTCGACTGGCAGGCTTTTTCCGCCGATCCAACGCGATATGAGCAATGCAAATTTGTGGCCGATTACGACGAATGGATTGACCCCGGCAAGGACATTGCTGCGGCCAAGTTGGGTATCGAACTCGGCATTATGACGCGCCGCGAGATCATTGAGGCCAAAGGCGGGGACTTTGAGCAAGTCATATCCGAGATCGCAGAGGAACGCCGCATGGCGGCATCGCACGGAATAGCGTTTGAGGAAGATGTGAATAACGCCGGGGTTCTCGGTAAAGCCAATACCAATATCGGGCAGGTCATCGCGCAAATAGAATCGACCGCACCGAACGCTGCTGCTTCCCCGGGTTCTCCGACGGCGTTGCCTGGCACTCCGCAACAGCATAACAGCAGGTTGTCACTTCCACTTGCTCCAGGATTTATCGCCGATGATCCGCAGGTACCGCCGAACTACCGGCCCGCGCTGATGAAAGAAAAGGCGTGTATGACCTGCACGCACCTAAGCGAATCAAAATGCCGCCGATACAAAGTTATCGTCCAGCCTGACTACGTTTGTGACGATTGGATTGCCGGCACGACCGCCAGCGGACTAGCCCCCGTAAAAGGTCAGCCGCCAGGGCCACCGAACGGCCAAGAGCCGATTGGGCGCGGCGATGCGTTCGATAATCCAGAGCATAATCCCGCCGCAACTAATTCATATTAACATTGGCTGGTTTGTGCATTTCCAGCCATCGCTCCGGCCAGCGTGATCGTCTCACGCTGGCTTTTTAATTATATCACAAACGCAAAAGTCTAATATTCCCATGAGGATATGTATGGCAAAATCAGTTGTGCTTAATCATCGCGCCGTGGCCTTTGCGCGTAATCTCATTGCGGCGGGGCACGTGCAGGGCGGTCAATTTGCGTTTACTGCGGCTGACAAGCACGCGATTCTCGGCAATCCGCCAGACTGGAAAAGATACAGCAAGTATTTCCTCGCCGAAGATAAGTCGGCAACGCCAAATACAGAGGGACGATACAAATATCCTTTCGCCAAACTGCATGTTGGTAAAGCTCATGTATTCACGCACGCACTGGCGAACGCCGCGTCGCGCGCGAGTGCCCAACACCTGCCAGAAGTATCCGCGGCGGCGAGTAAATTACTGGTAGAAGCAAACAAGAAGAACCCGAAGCGTATCCACAAGGCCACGATGGGAGCGAAAGCCCGTCGAACCGTCCACTTATTCACGCCAGTTGACAGCGAAAAAATCAAGATTGATCCAACAGCTGGAACCATTGATAACGTGGCGATTATGACCATTGGCCCCGCCCGTGGCCACGACTTCTGGATTGACGCCACCACGCTTCAGCAGATGTTGGAAATGATTCAGGCGTTAAAGCCCATACGCAACCGGTGGACGCACCCCATATTGCCCGACGGCCAGATGAAAGACGATACCGGAACGCTGATCGGGCACATTGACAATCCGCGAATAGATGGCGATACGCTGCGCGGCACAATTACTCTCGGCGAGTTCGCCAAAAGCGTGCCCGGGCTCGGCAATATTTGGCAATACCTGATTGGCGATGGAACTGTTACCGGCCTCGTGCAGGCATCCCCGCAAGACATCGGCCTTTCGCCGGTGATCGGGATTGACTACGAGACGCGCACCGACGCATCGGGAATGCCACTGATGCCTGCCGGGCGCGTCAAAACACTTGCCGCAATCGACTGGGTTTCTGAGCCTGCTGGCAATCCGGAGGGGCTTCTTTCTGTCGCCGCTGGCGGCACTGTTGCGGGCGAGGGTGATCAGGCAACAGTCCTAACACCACAATTGTTGGAAATACTTTTTTCGGAATATGGTTTAGACCCCAAGTCTAATATCCAGTCAGCGAAGCAGTTTTTCGAGGAACTGCCTATTTCAGACCAACAGGACGCGATTGATAAAGCGACGGCCTTGGTCAGTGAAGAAACTTTATCTGGAGTCCCACAAATGGCGAAACGCTTAAAAGTCCATCAGGCTGCTAAAAAAGATGAACTGGCTAAAAAGCTGGCCGACTTGGCCGCCGAGCATGGCGCGAAGTTGGGCAAAGGCGATCTGGATGCGTTCTCCCGCAAGCTGGCGTCTACGATCAAGGCTCCTGATGACGATGCTGATTCGGATGAAGATGCCGAATCGCCAGCAGCTCCAACCGACGCGGCTGACGCCGATGACGTGGGCGCTGACGAAACTCCAGATGCTGGCGCGGCTGACGACGCGCCTGTTGCACCGGAACCGCAGGCCGAAAATCTTGACATCGACGAAGATGAGGATGAGGTCGCCAAGGGTGTTGGTGGCGGGGATACCGATACCAGCAATATCGCGGCCAACCCGATGAAGGCAAAGCTGAAAAAGCTGGCCGACGAAAGCGGCGCTTCGCTCTCTGATAGCGATCTGGAGGAAATGGCCAAGAAATTATCCAAGCGAGCATTATCGCGGCGAATTGACCCCGGAACACAGATGGTCAACGCCATTGCTCTGCGTGCGGCCAACATCCGCAAACTCGGCGGGATCCTGCAAATTCCTGAAGACGTAATCGTGCTCGGTGTGCGCGAATGCAAAACCGTTGAGGAGGCCCGCGTGAAATTCCTGCAATATGCCGCGAAGCAAAACGCGGCGATCAAAAATCTTTCCGTCGGCCCCGATATGGCCCGCGTCGCAATGCGTTCGGCTATGGTTGACGCGGTTTACCTGCACGCTGGCAATACTGTTGGACCGGGCAAGACGCTCCACGAAAATGCGGCAAAATATCAGAGCATGAGCCTGTTGAGTCTTGGCCGCCACTACCTGTCTGCCGCCGGAGTCCGCGAAGTTGAGTTCATGCCGGACACCAAGGTTGCCCGGATGCTGCTGAATCGCCGGACGATGCAGGAACAAATCGGCTTTACTAAATGGGTATCGCTGGCTGAATCCACTGGCGATTTCCCGGGCATTCTGGTAGACGCCATTAACAAAACTCTGCAAACACAGTATGTGGCCGGTGAAAAGACTTGGCCGAAGTTCTGCCGCAAAGGATCGGCTCGCGATTTTAAAACTATCAATCGCCCGAACTTGTCAGATATTCCGCTGCCGATTAGCCGTGCCCCAGGGCAGGAAATCAACTATGTGACGTTGACCGACACGAACGAAAAGTACGTTCTTGGGCAGTCCGCAGGTGGTATCAAGCTGACGTGGCAGGCGATCATCAACGACGATAAGGACGCCTTCGCACGCATCCCGGCTGGGATTGGCAGCACCTTGAGCACTTTCGAGGAACGCACCGTTTACGCTGTGCTCGCGAACAACGGTCTAATGGCGGACGGCAACCCATTATTCTCCGCCGCCCACGGCAACCTGACTGCAACCGGATCTGGTGGCGCGCCGAGTGTGTCGCAAATTCAAAATGGTTATACGGCCATCACGACCCAGACCGGCCCGCAAGGAATGCAGTTAGCACTCCTGCCGAACATCGTGATCGTGCCCGCTACGCTGGCCGCGGTATCGCAGCAAGCGTTTAATTCCTCCTTGTTGATATCGACCGTATCAACCTCCGGCTCGGCTACGCAAGTTGGTAACGAGAATCCGTGGGCTAAACAGTTCGAGCTGATCATTACCCCGTACCTGACCGGCACCGCGTGGTACATGATGGTCAAGCCCGGCAGTTCCATGATCGACACTATTGAAGTCAGCTTCTTGGATGGCGAGCCGGAACCGGTGGTCAAGCAAGAAACCGATTTCGACACCGACGATCTCAAGCTCGCCTACCGCCACACGATTGGCGCGAAAGCACTGAATTGGCGTGGACTATACGAAAACGCCGGAGCTTAACCTGTAGTGTTTTGGATTGATGTTCGGCTTTTGCCGATTGAAAAAGGAATCAAGCGATGCTCAATGAACTTCATATTGGCCGCCGGGAGTCATACACAAATCCTTCCAGCACCACAGCGATTACGCCCGGATCCGTAGTGTCTTTGGTGGCGTTGTCCACGACCGAGCCTGGTCGTATCGGCGTTGTGGTTGACACGATTGGCCCGTCCGCTACTGGCGTTATTCAGGTGTTGGGCGTTGTCTCGCTGCCGAAAAACTCCGGTGACGCTTACACGCAGGGCCAAGCGGCCTATTGGGACGCCGCAACGGGCACGATTGCCCTGACCAGCGCGACGAATGCCAACGCATGGGCGGGACGCATCGCTGATAGCGCATTCGCTGCCGGAACCACTACGGCTCATGTAAATCTAAACGTGCACTAAACAAGGAGGCTCTATGAGTTTAGCCTCCGACTTCTATACCGCCTGTGCCACCGGCCTAATTCCAGGCGCGGAACAGATCACATATACGCCGCTTGGCAAGTCGCCGATTACCGGCATGTGGGCCACCGTTGATCGCGCTCCACCCAAGCGTGACAGCGAGGCGTTTAGCACATCGATGTCCAAAACATTGACGGTTAATATCGCCAATGATGCGGTTTACGGCGTTGCGTCTATCGACACTGGCGGCGATACCATTACGCTGCCGCTGAAGATTGGTGACGCTCCGCAGACCGTCAAGGTCAGATGGCCTGAGCTACATGACGCCGGTATCTGGCAGTTGAGGGTTGGCTAATGTCTATTTTTACATGGATTGGCGTAAGCAACACCAGCACGAGCTGGAACGTGGCTTCCGCATGGTTTGATAACACGACCGGGGCAACGTCTTCAGTTGCCCCCGCTGGTGCTATTGCATCGCCTCCCGCGGCTCCAACGCTCGGCAGTGCGGCCAGTAGTGCACCTGCCGCAACGTATTACTTCAAGGTCGCGTACAACCACGGAACCGATACAACCGCCGCGTCAGCGGAATCAACTACGACGCTGGCGGCTGATTACTCCCCTATTGTTGATTCTCCCGCTGCGGCATTAAACGCAACGACATATAGTGTGTATGGGTCGAATTCCACTGGAACGGAAACATTGCAAGCGTCTGGCATCGCCATTGGAACCAATTGGACGATGCCTGGAACGGCTCTTGTAGCCGGTGGTGCTGCGGCACCGACTATTGGCACAGCTAATGGCGATACGGTTAATTTTGACGCATCTGCGGTCGGCCCCATGACCGGCGATAATCAGTCTGCGATAACCGTGGTTCAGGCCAACATCAAATCGTCGTTCACGCAAACGATTGGAGCGCAGGGATCACCGCTTCAGATCGGAATTACCACGTTGCGGATCGGCGATACTGTGGCCGGCCAGAGCGGAATCGGAAGCGGTCGAATCAATCTAGATCTTGGGGCTATCCAGTCGAATGTTCTTGTGGTCGGAACCGCCGCCGGATCAATTGATCCGGGCTTAGAGCCGGTGCGTATCAAGGGCACAAATGCTGCGAACACCATTGAGGCTATGGCGGGCACGATTGGCTTGGCTACTGATGGAAACGCCGACGTTGCGACGTTTGCGACCGTAAGCATTTCGGGCGCAACGATTGACATTGGTGCTGGGTCATCCATCACGACCGCGACAATCAAAAGCGGCTCGCTTAATACGCAAAGCGCCCCGGTGACATTAAACCAATACGGCGGAACCGTAACAGTGAACGGAACCGGAGAAATCACAACGGCAAATCTATACGGGGGCACCACGAACATTGCCAACCGCCCGGCCAGTGGCAGCACGATAGCCACGCTGAACCTATACGGCGGCGTGGCTTCGTTTAACGCGAACCCGTTGGCGGCAACCATCGGAACACTGGCATTGCAAAACGGACAGATAAACACATTCAGCGAGTCGCAATTGACGATAACGGCAACCACTTACGTTTTTGGCCCCTTGGGCCAGTTCTCGGTGGGGGCGCAGTGATGGATGAGGAAGTAATAACGTTCAATCTTGAAAAGGACTCCGTTAAGGCGTGTGAGAAAATCTCGCCCGCGTTGAACGACCGGATACAAAAGATTGTTTTTAGCGCGGCAAACTCTGCGGCGAGAGCGGGCAAGACTGTAATCATGCGCGCGGTAACACATACGCTGAATATGGCAACGGTTCACGGCAAGACACCGCGAGATCGCATCAAGGGCTTAATCCGCACGGAATACGCGCATGACGTTATTCACCCAGAGGCCACTATTCGCATCAGCCGCCGCCCGGTAAAACTGGCGTACTTCAAAGGCATGAAACCTGCGGACGTATCGCCGCGGCAGCAACGTGGAATGACCGGATCGCGGATTACTGTTCGCAAGGGAAAAAAGGAAACCATTCCGCACGCATTCGTTACCAGGCTTAAAACGGGCCATATTGGAATCTTTCGCAGCGTTCGTGGCACCCGCAAGATTATTGAGCTTTACGGCCCGACAACCGTAGGCGTGCTGGCGAATAATCCATCGGTCAAAGAGCAGGTTCAAACTCGCATCGCGGAAGTGTTCACTCGGGAAGTGACGCGGCGAATCAAACTGTTGGCGGAGGAGGCGAAAGTATGAGCGCCGCGATACTCGAACAAATTCGCCAGCAGATCAAAACCGTTCTCGCCACTGTGAATGTCACGACAGGCTCGCCTGTTACGCTGATTGTCACCGCGGATAAACGCGAGGGCGTCCAGCCAGTCAACGGCACCTGCATTGTAACCGTGGCCGAGGACGCACCGCTTGAGGCGGCACAGAATATAGCCAGGCGCAAGGCCACGATCAAGGTTGTGACTTTTACTGATTTTTCCGAATCGCTGGAAGCGATACAGGATGCCGACACGGCACTGATTGATCTTTCAAGCCGCATCCAGATGGCTGTGTGCCCAAGTGAGACAGGCAGTCACTTGAACGGCTTGGCCGAGGGTACGTGGGTCGGCGACGTGCTGTTCGGAAACGATGCAGATTATTACGTGGTCGAAAATGAATTTACCGTTGATTACCGAACGCTTTATTTTGATCCCTATGTGCAGGGATAAGGAGTCTTTATGGGTGCGCCAATTTTATCTCGGCAAAGGCTAACCGGTTTTGCTGCTGAAACAACGCAGGGGACGGCGGTATTGCAGTCTGCATTGGTTGCGGCTGACTTTGCCACGCCAGTATTTAACAGCAAGATCACAAACTCACAGCCGCTCGCCGAACGGCAGATGCAGGGATCACTTTCAATGCTGGCCGGTATTCCTGGCGCTCCGGCGGGCAAGGCAGAATTTGAAACCGAGCTGTTTAACGCGACTACGCCGCCGTTTTCTTCGCTCCTGCTTGCCTGTGGTTTTGCCGCGTCAAGCGGCGTCTACACGCCGTCGACCGGAATATTCCAGACCGCCACCATTTACAAGTACGATGGATGCACGGGCATTGGCGGATCAAGTCCTGCCGCTACCCGCGTGCTCTCATTAGCCGGGTCAATGGGCACATTCAAGATGTCGGCCAAGGTTGGCCAGACCGCGAAAATGGAATGGAGTTTTGACGGGATTTACGGAACTTCAAATACCGCAACAATTCCGGCGTCTATTGTGTTCTCAACGGTTCCTCCTCCGCGCGTGGTCGGCATTACATTGACGGTTGGCGGCGTCGCTTACGTTATCCCAGAAATCGAATGGGATCTCGGCAACAAAGTTGAAATGCGCGAAAGCGTCAGTGCCCCCAGCGGATATTACACCGCAGTGATTGTTGATCGGAAGCCGCTTTTCAAGGTGTCGCCAGAGGCATTGGCGTTCGCCACGCAGAACTGGCCCGCCGTATTCGCTGCCGGCACAACGTTGGCATTGGATATGGTGATCGGCACCGTCGCGGGAAACATCATCACGATTGCCGCCCCGGCGCTGCAGATAATGAAGGCACCTGAGGACAAGGACGAGAAGGAAGTATTGTACGACGACATTGAGTTTGGCTTCGTGGCTAACGGCAGCGCGGCGGACTCGGAATATACGGTTACTTTCAGTTAAGGAGCGTGACCAATGCCACTGTATCTTGATCCAAATCAACGGATTCGCATTGTGCTGGAATCTGACCGCGAGAAGCACGGAGAGAAGGCTCCCGTGTTCGTGTTCAAGCCCATGACGGGACGAATGTCTCTGGCGTTGCAGCAACAAACCGAGGCGCTGACGGACAACAATAGCCTGGAACAGATATTCAAGTTCCTCCAGGCCATACTTGATCGCGTGGAAAGCGTTCCGGGTGGCCCGCAGGCATCTGGAACCGACTTGCTTGACATGCTGACGCCGGGCGAGGCACTGGAGCTTCAAACCGAATATATGGCTAAAGCCGACTTCGGGGTTGCGGATAAAAAAAAATTAGAATCGCAGTCCAAATCAGAAACGGGAAGCTCTGCGACCAATGCCGCAGCGGACAGTGTTGCGACGCTCCCACCGATCAGCTACCGGCCCTCATCGAATGTTCCGAGTGTGGCGGCAACGGGTGTGGCGCATGCGACGGACGCGGCTGGTGGCAGCTAACGCAGTGCCCGCGAAGGTTTGTCGGCCAAATGCCGGGCTTAGCAATGGCAATTACGCTGGCCGATATGGCCAAGGAGAATGGGATACTTCCGGTGGCGGGAGGCTGGCTGGATCAAACAGAGTCGTTCGCTAACGCCTGCCGGTTAATTTGGAATGACGAGGCCCGCGATGGTAACTGAAAATGTCACACTGAAGATCAACGCGAAAAACAACACCGGCAACGCCATGCAGAGCGTGTCGGGGCGGTTCAAAAACTTCTCGAAGGTAGCTGCCGATCAATTCAAGCATCTTGGTGCCGCCGGCGCGTTCGCCATGAAGGGAGAGATCGCTCCCGCCGCCGTTGAGGCCGGTGCTGCCGTCGATACCGCTTTCGCGTTCAATCCGCTGACGGCAATTATTGCGGCAGGCGCGGCCTTAGTTGTATTTCTCAAAGAGGCGGTTGGTGCCGCCAACGAGTATCAAAAGGCCGTGGTCAATTTGCGGGCCGCACTGGGCACCATGGGGCCGGTACAAAAGGGCGCGGTCAAAGGGCTGGAGGCGTTCGCCGAGCATATTCAGAACGTCACGGCATTGAGCCGCGAGAACGTCATGGGCGTTGAGGCGATGGGCGCGAGCATCGGCCATTTTACAGGTGCAGGTCTTGAGACGGCTACACGAGCCGCGATTGGATTCGCGACCGCATACAAGATCAACGCCACGGAGGCGATGAAACTATTTTCCGAGGC
>JBMFGW010000112.1:0-12087 GCA_049977145.1 Phycisphaerae bacterium | reverse complement strand
GTTGGCGTGGAGTGGGAGAGCGAAGTAGTTGCTTATATAAGGAAAAAGAGTATGAGCACAAAATTCAGTATCGTTACATCCGCCGCAGATGGTTGCGGCAAGCCGTCGTCCATTCGGACAGTGGGTGGTTCAAGTCGCTCCCACCGGGAGCGGGAGTTTTTTATGGCTCGTTCCATTCTCAGTGGTGTCGCTGTGCTTGCGGGTATATTCGCGGCCAGCGGGGTCGCGACAGCGGGATATTATAAGACCATACCCATGCTGGGAGCCTTTACCTCTTGGAACGGTGTGCCGGTGGTCGCCACGAACCCAGTCGATTCGCTGGCTCCTGTGAACATCACATCGGTTAAAATGGCGAACGATGCGACCAATCTCTATGTCTTGCTCACATTCTCTTCGCCGATCACGGTGGATGATGGCACGGCAAATAACAATATTTATATGGCCATCAACAGCACCAATAACTCGCCCACTTCCGGATTTAATATTTTTGGGTTAGATAAGATTTACTCGAATACCGGCTATGAAACCAACTTCCCTTTTACACAAACCTCGTCCGGCGGCGGCAACGGCACCTTCAACAGCGGCGGCACCGTTACCGGCGCTATGAACGCCGTGCCTTACGCGCCCACCACCGCCACCGCCCAACAGGAAATCAGCCTTCCGCTGAACTCAACGCAGACAGATACCAGCGCGGGCGGATTCACAGGCAACATCTTTCCGAGTACGGCTCCTTTTACCGTCGCGTTCTATAATTCGCCCAACACGGGGGATGCTTCATTTATCGGTCCGATCAGCTACCAGCTCGCATCAGTACCAGAACCGGCCACGCTGGGCCTGTTCGCCATCGGCGGCATCGGCCTGCTGCTGCTCGGCCGCGAGCGAGCGACATGCAGGAGGATTTAATACGATGTTTACGGCGAGAGCGCATCGGGCGTTCCGTTGTGCTTCCGCCGTTTTCAGTGCCATATATTGAGATGCGGCGCGGGTATGTTTTATTGGCTGGGCCTTTGTGCTCATAATTGGAGAACTACTATGTATATCAATCGTTTCATCCAACCGGTTCGCCGAAATGCCAACGGTTTTACGATAGTCGAGTTGTTGGTGGTAATTTCGATTATAGCGCTGCTTATCGCCCTGTTGCTGCCGGCACTGAGTCGAGCGGAAGCATTGGCGAAGTTCACAGTGTGTGCGGCGAATCTGCGTTCCATGGGGCAGGGCGTAGAGGAGTATTCAATGACTTACGAAGATCACGGCCCGGCAGCCTATGACTATTATATGGATAGTGCGTCCCTGGACCCTTCTGTTTACGTTTACCACCATCGTTACTGGTGGTATGAACTGGATGTGTTGGGCTACTCGACCCCGGCAGCGGATGTCTGCCCGGCGGACCAGAATCCCTTCAATGCTGGCGCATTTGGGCCAAGCGCGCCCTCCGTTCTCGGTGCTTCCAGCTACGGCATCAACCACTACGTAAGTTTCATCGACGCAATATACGGGGCACCGACCGGGGTAGACAGCTACCAGCCAAATATGAGGTGGATAATACTGGGGGCACTTCGAAAACCGGCGGAAGTCATTTACGCAGCGGATAATCAATACGGGGCGTTGCTGGATCCATATACGCCCAATCGACCCAATCCCGTCCCGCCGGGCTGGAATAACTGGGCTTGGGCTCGGCATGTCTTGACCGGCAAAGATCAACTGAATGTCCTGTACGCCGACTGGCACGTTGCCCCGGCCGTGCAGGCGCAGGCCTATCCACCGCCGGTCAACTCGGATATTCTCGGCGTCTCTGAGAACCTTGTAATAGGTACGCGGATGTTTGCTTATCAGAACCCATAGCAGACGGAAAAAAGCCGTGTCTAACGCGAAGACCGTACGCGGCCATCCACCGGCGTACGCCCTTTACGCGAAACCTATCCGATGGCCGGTGCTTTTTTGAGGAATAAATAATGACTGTTCGTAGGTCGATCGTTTTTCTATGTTTATTGCTCGGTACCATGGCGGGTGCCAATTCCGTCGAAGCGGGTACTTCAACTTCGTTACGGGTGAAGGCTGTACAAAGCGGACACGGATTGCTGGTCACAGCAACCGCTCGTAAACCTTCGGCCTTGCAGGGCATGCATATACAGATTTTCATCCATCTATCGGGCCAGGCGGGCGGTTACGTCGGCGCGGCGGGAGGGCCGTATGGCATCATGGTTGAGGATAACATCGTCTATGTGCATCATGGTGACCGGGCGGGGTGGGGGTGGCGGAGGCTGGGATCAGCAAGGTCACGCATGAAGGGAAGTTCTCTTACCACACGGATAAAGGCGGCACTCATTCTTGCCGGCGCGAAGGCAACGGGGAATATTCACGCCCGGTTGCTTGTCCGCCTTCTAAACACAAAATGGGCGGTCACTTCCGAGGCCAGAACCAGTTGTCGTATTTCACCTGACAGTCGTGGTTCCAAATCCAAGATTCGTTCAGAGGCCGTCGGCACGGCCGCCCCACACGCGGACCGATTGTTGTCGCCCCGGCAGCGACTGGCAGCGGCGAAGAGCTACTACTGTTACTACGGCGGCGGCCATGTTGCCCGTCTCTCGAAATACGACGTGGTTATTCTGCACGCTCCGGAAATGTCCACGAGAAATGTCCGACGGCTTGATGCACTCGGCGTGGTAACGCTGGGGTACATGGCGATCGGAGAGTCTTCCCGTTTAATCCGCGGAAACGGAAGCGGGCCGGGAGGCTACGCCAGTTGGTATTTTGGGACACAACGCACGGGCCATCCTGATAAGAATGGAACCTGGAACAGTTATTACACAAACTGCGCCAACAGCGCTTGGAGAGAGCATTGCCTGCACCAAGCGTCTTGGCTGATGCATAGGCGGGGCTTTTCCGGATTGTTTCTTGACACCGTTAACACCTACGTCCTTTATCCCCACTCCGGCGCTCGTGCCGGAACTATTAAACTTGTTTCCGAGCTGAGGAAACGCTTCCCCAACGCCCCCATTGTCCTTAACCAAGGTTTCAAGATACTGCCAGAGGTGGCACCGTGGATTGACGGCGTGATGTTGGAGAGTTTCACGCTTTCCTGGCGGACAGGGAACAATGGAGTGACAAAATACATTA
Source organism: Phycisphaerae bacterium (assembly GCA_049977145.1). GTDB lineage: Bacteria > Planctomycetota > Phycisphaerae > WQYP01 > WQYP01 > JAMDCX01. The sequence continues at coordinate 8,970 of JBMFGW010000112.1, read as the reverse complement.
TTCAACGTCCGTCAGCATTAAATTGGTCATCGGCTTTGGTTCGCCATCGCATCGACCCGGTAATCAGGAAATATCCGTTGAAGCTTTTGGCGCTGGACTACGCGCTTCCGACCCAGACACGCCGAATTCAGATGGCTGCGAATCGAGCCGCCACCCTGGGTTGCCTGGATGCGGTTGCCCCAAAGCCGCTCAATCAAGTTTACACATTTTCGGTGGTCGGCCATCCGCAGGCAAAATGGCTGCATCGTGTTCACTAAGCCCGGTACCTGCAATCCGCAAGGCGGGGGCCAAAGAGCCGTTTTGTGTTTCTTTTTCCGAGGCGAGCAGGGTGTCAAAGTGCCCGGAATCCGCGCCGGTGTTGCAGGTGTCACCACCAGCGGCATGTTGAATTTTACGGAGATGTGATGACGGCGATTTTGTTGCAGCGGACGAGGCTCGTTCCGAAAGCACTATGTCTGGCTCTGATGGTGACACCATTGCTGTCCCCGGGGGTGAGGGCGGCGGCGAAAAGCCAATCGCGCAGCCACACGCACGCCGTCATCATCGGCAGCGGATTACGTTTCGAAGCCAGCCGCCGCTCTGGTGATTTCGCATTCTTCCGCCGTGGCCAGAAAATGCCGGTGTTGCGAGCGTGCATGGGCGCGAGAGTAAATCGAGGCTGGTTATACGCCAATGCTTATCCGCAGCACCGGTTGACGGTCTCGAAGTACCACGACGCGCTTGGTTCGGGGCAAAAACTCGTAATCCGCAATTTCGGCTTAGCGAACGGCCCCGAACTGATCGAACAGCTTGTGCTCTACCGCGACGCCCCCTACGGCACCTTGCAGGCTCAGGTAAAAAACACATCGGGGCGGCAAATCCATATCTCCAGCCTGCGAGTGCTGAACAGCTTGGGCCATCCGTCGCTCAGCCTTGGTGCCAGCAACGACGCGGACCGCATACTGTCCGACAGTTTTAGCGAAAACCATCCGATGATGGCCATTCACGGCCTTCGGCGGCGCGGCATTCCGGGGGGCTTGGGGTTTGCGGTGGGCAGCCAATTGGTATACAACCGGGCGAGTCACGCCTCGATCTTTTTCGGGGCGCTTACGGCTCGGCGGCTTCTGACGGTGTTGCGCTTGAAAACGGCACGCGCCGCGGGCCGTTGGGGCGTAACCGCTTGGACCGCCGATTGCACCGGAACCACGGCGGCGGAAATTCATCAATCCCTGCGGCACGATCCTGCCCTCGATCGGGTGTGGCTTCGGCTGCCCTTGGCACCGAATAAGGCGATCGCCTCGGAGCGACTGATGATCACGGCGGGACCGGGGTTTTTGAGCCAGCTCCAGGAATACGGCCATGCCGTACGCGTTTATGACCACGCCCGCATCGGGGGGCCCGTGCTCATGGGGTGGTGGAGTTGGACGGCATACTATTTTGGACTCAATCAGGCCACGGCATTGACCAACGCCGACTGGCTGTCACGACACCTCCGGCGGCTCGGATACAGGTATTTTCATATTGACGAAGGCTACGATTACGCGCGAGGACAGTATACCCGGCCAAATACGACGATGTTTCCCGGCGGCATGAGACGCGTCGGGCGGCACATTACCCGCAAGGGCCTGCACTTCGGAATCTGGACCGCGCCCTTCGAGGTGTCCCATCGCGCCTGGGTGTTCCGGCACCATCCGGGCTGGATGGTACACAATGCCCAAGGTAAGCCCATCCCACTTGGCCACGTAAGTAAAGGACGCGATCAACTCTACGCCCTTGATCCCACTAATCCAGAGGCGCAACGTTATTTGTACCACACTTATCGTGTCATTACGCGCCAATGGGATGTGCGATACATCAAATTAGACTTCATGGACGATGCCGCGATTGAAGGCTACCATTACCGCCCGCAAACCACGGCACTCCAGGCGCAAAGAATAGGGCTGCGGATTATCCGGCACGCGGTCGGCCCCCGGGTGGTTCTCGACAAAGATGGCAGCCCGATGCTCAGCCCGGTGGGGTTGGTCGACGCGGGTCGGATATCCGTGGATACCGGCCGCTCTTTTCAGGCCAGCCGGGACGCCGCAACCGGAATAGCCTCACGGTTCTACATGAACCGTAATTTCTTTATCGATGATCCCGACGCGTTTTCCGTCTCCCGCGAACTGATTACCGACCGGCACTGGCATCAAAGCAAAAAGCCGCTGTCGCTTAGCGCGGCCCGGGTGGCCATCACCCTGGCTGCGGTGGCCGGCGGCATGTTCGAAATCGGAGACGACCTGCCAACCCTCGGAAGCGAGCCCCGGCGGCTGGCTTTGGTCGAGAACCGGGACCTGCTGGACATGGTGCGATTGCAACGTGCGGCCCTGCCGCTAGACCTCATGAATTTTCACCACCGCAATCGCCAGCCAGGCATATTTTTCCTGCGCGAGGACAAACGGCAGTCGATGTTGGCCGTCTTCAACTGGACGCGACGGCCACGCCTTTGCCACTTATCGCTGGCTTATCTGTCTCTGCCGGTTGGCACCTACCGTGCGTACGATGCCCTCCGTAAGGACCGGCCGATCCGTGTGGCAAGCCGAACCATAGATCTACGTCTGGCACCACGCTCGGTACGCTTGGTGAAACTGATCAATGCAGTCGTCCCGGCCCAGCCCCCCCGCGTGACGGTGCGGGCGGTTGGAAACAGCAGATTAGATCAGCCGGTACGATTTATCGCGCGGTGCCTGCCCGGCAGTGTACCCGCTGTGCGCTATCCTCCGTGTTAATGCCTTTGCACGCATTTTCCCGGATGAATTTTAGCGCCATTAAAACGCACTGGTCTGTGGTACCCCAACCTTCAGTGCTGTATCGGGCGGCTACCGTTGCCGGGCTGACCAGTGTTTCATGCCGCACCGCCATTTTTCCGTCCATCAACTTGGAAAGCAGTTCCGCAGCCTCATTTCCGATGCGTTCATTGGGAATCGGAACGCTGCTCAATGCTGGTTTACAAAATGCTCTGAAAACATCGTCGCTTCCGAAACCGATTACGGCAACCGCGGCCGGCACTTGCACACCGCAGCGACGGCAAGCCTCCAACAGACGCTTTCCCATCGCGTCATCGCAGGCAATAATTCCGATAGGTTTGGGTAATGACGTTAACCACTTTTCCAATTGCGGCTCACTGTGAGCCGATTCGTTAATTGATCCTCCGCAGCCGGCAGGCGCTGCCGTGGAATCATCTCTAAACACGTTTATATGTTTCCCATCTTTTTGCGCACAGTGTAGGATTGCATCAAGGCGATGATTACTCGATGAATCGGCCGCCAAACTATAAAAAGCCAGATTCGGAAACCCGCAGCCGACTAAATGGGCATATGCCAGAGTTCCAGCCCGTTGCTGGTCGACAATGACACGTGGAATTCTTGCGCACTGAAAGCGACCGCAGACATCGACAACGGGAACATCGAGGCGTTGAAGCAATTGCATATCATCGGCGGTTTCAATGGATGCGAGAATCCCGTCATATTGCGTGATCCGGACCGAGCAATTCAGCAAATCGCCGGGAGTGCGATCATGCAACGTGACAAACCAGTCAGGCTGTCTATGAATAAAGTTCCCTATACCGCGCAGCAATTCCCTTCCGCGTGAGTTCTGTGAGTCAATAAAAACACCAACCGTGCGCATCCATACAATCCCGGCTTGCGAAGCAACGCCTTCCCGCGTTTTGTCGCGAGGGACCATTCACTATATAATAAATATTATAACAAATAGTAATAGCGCTGGCAAGTGTTGAGAACGGCTTGGACGCCTCAGAATCCATACCATGCGCCGGGAATGTAGGAGCGTACTCGGGTGACTTTGCCGTTATTCAGATCTACCAGTACCGGTAGAAATGGTGGATGCCACAAACGGGTGGCCTTCAGTTTCAGGCGCAAGATTTTGGGATAAGTAATTCCTTTCGGCAGCGGGCCGTAGGGCGGTATTTCAATCAGTGCCACCTGGTGCTGCGGACTGGTTTTTAAGCGGCGGGTAATTTCGGCGATCGTGTGTTGGCATACCGGGCAGGTATGAAAGTAAATCACCGCCAGCCATTGGCCGCGCATAATGAGGCGGCTGCCGGAAACATACGCCGCTAAAGGAAAACGCTTTCCATCCCAGGCCGGGGGCTGCATCAATACCACACCGTGTCCGCCGGTTAATTTCCCGTTGGCATGCAGCATGGCGGGACGCAAATAGTAGCCTCCGGCGATTCCGGCGGTGACAATAACCAAAGCCAGCAACCCTGCCAGAGCCTTACGCCACCGGACCGTTTGGCCCGTCTTGGGCTGGCTTGATGGCGACGCCGTGAAAAGCAGTAATATCAGGCCATCCATCGTCGCGGTGATCCATGGATTCATCGGTACCGGTCCGAAGCAGCCGCAATCTGTCTGTCCCTGCCAGCCGCGGAAAATGGAAACACATAAAAAAATAGTAAACAATAATATCCCCGCGCGCCGGGCATAATAGGCCGCCACGGAGCTGATGAACCATACGCCCGCCGCCAATTCCAACATTACGTCAACGGTATGAAAAAAATAATTATTCAGGACTGCTCCGCGCAGCAGATCATATCCTTTCAACGCACCCGCAAGAATCAGCACGATGGCTGCAAGAAGCAGTACCCAATCGCCGCGGGTGTATCTTTCCGGCGGAGACTGGTTAGTATCTGGGGCGACAGAACATGGGATATTGTCGGTCATCATGTTGCCTCGCTTTTACCAAAAAGTGCGTCCACTGCCCAGCGTGTTTTCAGCGGGCGCTCTGCCGCCGCCTGAATTGCCGCCACCAGCACCGCCGCCGCCACCCTTAATGCGGCGGCATCCGCCGGTTTGGAAGGCGTCGCGTTTAATAATACGCTGGGTTGCGGCAGCCGGGCCAGCGCCAGCAAGACCCCGCCGTCCACACGCAGTGTTTTTGATTGCCCTGGACAACCGGAGCAACATGCCCCACCGGATCGCGGGCAGAATTGGGCCGATATTCCGGAGCGCACCGGCGTTTTGCACACCAGGCAATTTTCCAGGTGAGGTTGATATCCGGTGGAGATTAAAATTGCTTTCGCCATGCTTAAAAAAAGGCGTTTTGTTTCGGCTGTTCCCATCGCCGCCACTCCTGCGGCAAGCTCGTCATAGAGGGCGGTATGAGGTTCATGTGGGGAAAGCAACGCCATGATTATTTCGCAGAGTATCTGCCCGGCATAATACGCGGGCAAAGATTTCCGCAATGCTGATTGATGATTCAATAAATTCCAGGCTGTCAGCGTGGAAAGCTCGGCTGCTCCGCGTGGCGGAATAAAAACCATTTCGCCCCGGGCCAGTTGATCTATCGGCGAGCCAAATGAAAACGTGCCTCCCTTAGCCATTTTGCGGCTTCCTTTGGCCAACAACGCCATGACTCCGGTCTGCCGGCCCAGCAGGGTGACTACCTGACTGGTTTCCGAAAAGTCGATGACGCGCAAACAGATGGCCTCGTCTTTTTCATAACTCGCCATAACCCGGATTCTACTCTCTCCGCCCGGTAATGTGCGATTGGGTAGTAAAAATACGATGCCGGTAAATCCGTGCTGAATTTAAACGTGTAATCGGCACACCTCGTGTAATGGCCGCCAAACTATATAGTTGACACTAAATCTCAACTATCTTATAACGTTACAGACATTAGTTGAGATTCAGTCTCAATTAAATGGTGGAGTCTGTTAGAACAAAAAGGATACTAACAATGGATCAGTCCAATGCGTTGCCAATAGAAGAGAGCTTGGATGCGGGTCTCAAACTTCCCCGTACCGTCCGCTTTCGCCTGATATACAGATCCGTAATTATTTCTATTCTGGTGATACTTCTGGGCATCTTGGTTTGGCAGGGGGTCACATCAAGCGGTAATCCGCCTGATCCCAATGATCCGGCTTCAAAGAACATCAGCCATGCGTCCGTGATGATCAACGCGGGCATTCTTGTATTCCGTGAGGGGCTGGAAGCGATACTCGTGTTGGCCGCTCTTACCGGCAGTCTGGCCCGCACCGATCGAAATTATTGGAAGCCTGTGGCCATCGGCTCAAGCCTATCCTTTTTGGCCACAGTTGTGACTTATTTTGTGGTGGTGGCCATTCTTGCTGATATCAACGCCAACAACAGCACCAACATGCTCAACGTACAAGCCGGCACAGGATTGCTGGCGGTGATTGTTCTGATGGTCATTATGAACTGGTTCTTTCATAAAATATATTGGACCGGATGGATCACCCATCACAACAAACGCAAACGCAATCTTCTGAGCACCGACGACCTGACAAAGTCGGCCGTGTATTGGGGATTGCTGACCATCGGCTTTACTTCGGTTTATCGCGAAGGTTTTGAAGTGGTGATCATGTTGCAATCCTGGCGGCTGCTGGCGGGGCAAAGTGTGGTTCTGGCTGGTGCCGGAATAGGTCTGGCACTGACGTTGATGGTGGCGGTGATCACCTTCGCGGGGCATTACAAATTACCGTACCGGAAGATGTTGATTCTCACCGGTGTGATGATCGGCGCGGTATTGCTGGTGATGGTGGGTGAAAGCGTCCAGGAAATGCAGCAGGCGAATTGGATTCCCACGCACAATCTCCCGATCAATTTTCCGGGCTGGATTGAAAACTGGTTCGCCACATTCCCCAACTGGGAAGGTCTTATTTGCCAGATGTTGGCGTTACTATTTGTCGCCGGAACATATTTTGGCACCCAGTATTTCCGTGTCTGGCGGCCCGCGCGGATGGCCCGGTGCCAAGCAACTAACGCCCGACGCAACAGCATACATTGATGGCAGCGCCGGAAATGTCTCAACCCGGGATCGATCCCCCGATAGCCATTCAACGAGGAACCTCTTCATGTCTACACGCACCCACGCCGCCGGATACAGGCCTCCGGCTCGCTGTCGAATTGGCGTGGCAATGGCCGTGTCGCTCTCCAGCGCTGCAGGCATATTTGGAATCAACAATTGCGTCTGTGCCGATGCGCCCGATTCGCCGGTCACCGCATCCGTAACTACACCATCAGCACCGGTCGCGCCGTCCGCCCCCGAGCCGGGTGCGGGCGGTGCCGGTAGGGCCCCTAGTTATTCCGGGGATTTAACCGGGGACTGGTTTGGACTGCGACCGAGAATGCAGCAGTCCGGCATTACTTTTGGCGCGTCGCTGCTTGTTGATGGTACATCGGATCTTTCGGGTGGGATGGAGACACATGAAGCTGCTTTTCGCACGCAACTGACTTTGGATGTTAATTTCGACCTGGACAAATTGGTCCGTCTTCCCGGCGGAACTGTGTATGCTTCCTATATGGGACTTTGGGGACACAGCGGAACGACTGCTCCAGTTGGTTCGCTGCAGCTATATGATTCGATTATTAATCCCCGCACCAGCACTCTCGATGAGTTATATTACGGCCAGAAAGTGGGATCGCTGCTGCAGTTCCGGATCGGCCGACAGGACGAAAGTGATTTCTTTGCCCAGCCACCCGACGCGCAGCCCTTCATCAATGACAGCGCCACCGAGTTTCCCACTCTTATCGATCCTCCGACCTTTCCAGATACGGCTCCGGGGGTCGTTGCGGTTGCTGGCCTCAACAGCCCGCTGACCTTCAAATTGGGCGCTTACTATTTCGCCCGGTTCCACCCATCCGCACTTGATCAGGCCCTTAATACCCTGGAGCCAACGGATATTCCGCCAGGGACCTTTCTGATTGCCGAAGGGGATTATTCCTGGCAGCTCGGCGGAAACCACCCCGGAGTCGCCGCGGTGGGCGGAAGCTGGTCCGACAGTAAACTTCCGACGCTCGGTGGGGCAGTGCAGTCCGGTGGCGTGAGCGTATACTCATATATAGACCAGACGCTTTGGAGCGATACCGCCAACCAGAGCATCACGGCATTCGGCACGCTCATGGCTGCGGACAAACGAGTTAGCACGATTGATTTTGCATCTCAGGCCGGGGTTGTTGGCACGGGCCTTATACCAACACGGCCAAATGATCAAATTGGCCTTGGCTATGATTGGGCACATATCAGCTCAGAAGCAAATCTTCCAAAGCCTTACGAATTGGCAATTGAAGGCTTTTATGCAGTTAATTTGGGCCACGGCATCGACGTCCAGCCCGACCTGCAATATTACGTCAACACCGGCGGCGGTGTATATCCTGATGCACTCGTGGCGACGATACGGCTGAGCGTCGCGTTTTAATCCCACAGTTGAAATTCTGAATGGACTTCCCTGTCCGCAGGGTGCGAACGTTTTTACCAGAATTTCCAAAATACGCTCTGCGCAGACGCCAAGGATCCGTTTAATCGGAGCCCTGGAACGCGCGATCGATCACCCAATACAGATTGGCGTACAGGTCATCCTCGTTGAAGCTATCAAAGCCCAGAATGTCACAGACGCTATGGCTGTGGGGTATCGCGGAAAACAGAATCGTATAACAAAGTATAATATCCGCTTGACTCTGTTTGTATAACGTTGTATAACGATGACCTGTGCTGGCGTCGATGTGACCGGCGCGGCGAACGCGTGTGCGTACATGCCGCAACGAAATTCTGGCCGGTAGCCGATGCCCAGCCCGACAGGAGATTACGCCATGCGTGTATCCATGTATCGTGCCGGTGTTAACGGCTTTGTTTCCCGCATCCGTCGATCCTTTGCCATTCTGGCCGCAACCGCGGTGGCTAGTTTGGGCATGGCAGGTATCGCCCATGCAAAAATCCGGGCCGTTGGTGTGGAAAATGAATATGCCAATGTCATTGAACAAGTCGGCGGAAAATATGTGACCGTCAGCTCCATTGAGAGCGATCCGAATACCGATCCCCATGTCTTTGAGGCCAGTCCGTCGGTGGCGGTCGCAGTGGCGCGATCTCAACTCATCGTGCGAAATGGCGTGGGTTACGACTCCTGGGTAAAAAAGATTCTGGCTGCGGCACCGCAGGCGCAACGGCAGGTCATTGACGTGCAGAATTTACTGGGGC
>JBMFGW010000111.1:0-12339 GCA_049977145.1 Phycisphaerae bacterium | reverse complement strand
ACTGCTGATCACAGGCGTGACGGGAACTCACAAGAGGCAGCAGAGTGGGGAGGAATGATCAATGATCAATGCTGATAATACTGCAATTACTGATCAATACTGATATTACTGACCAATTCTGATAAATACTGTAAAGGAATTGATCCGTGATCCGTGAAATATTGAAACCTTAAGCTCCCCATTATCGAATCGCCGCCGCGTTGCGGAAACGGTCACAGGCCCGCGATAATACATGTGGCCGTCGGCCTGCTGCCCGATAACGCGATTTCCTGTAGAATGACAGCACAATCAGGCAGGGGCAATATGCCTGGATTGGAAAAAATGAAGGCGTGTGTGATGTTGAGCGATGTTGAACTCGAGAATCTGCTGGCGGAAATGGAAAAGAACGGCAACCCGCCGCCGGAATTTCAAGTGGAAGAGTTTCATGTCGGGGTGGTTTTGAGGATTACCGCAGCCTCATGCCCTTGGCACAAGAAGCGCGGAAGCCCATGTTTCATCTGACGCCCGCAGATGGAGCGCTGGGCGCGCATTCGCAGGCGGTAAGCGGCGTCCGCAGTGATTTTGAGAAACTGGCTATGGAAATTACTCGAAGGTCCGGGCTGCCGGTGCCGGAACGGCCTTGAGCCGCCAGTGATACTCTCGGCAACGCATCCGGCGAGCTCACCAAAGTGTCAGCCCGCATTCCCTGCCGCGGGCGCTTCCGCGGCAAGACCAGTTTTTAGGAAATTGTGTGGCTGCGTTCACCATGATAAACCACAAAATACACGCTGGCGCAAATATTCACATAGCGTTCTAGGATTAATTTTGTCCCGGACGCTACGGGGTGAAAACCCGCGGTTGCGGCGGCCTTGTGTGCCGCAACCCCGTATGCGTGCCCGGTTACAAATATGGCTGCACCCGGCAAGCTTACGCCATCGTGGAGCATTGGGAAAAAGTGCGGGTTTCGGGTATACTACACAGTTGGTTTACTGGCGAGGAAAGCGGATAAATCAAGCGTTTTTTGTGAATTATCTGCCCCGCTTTCCCGCCGCATTCAGGAGTACTCATGGCTACGGAACAGCCTTCCAACAATACCGCCACCGCCACCCTCGCAGCGCCCGTGTCGCGGGCTTATGATGAATCAGCCATTCAGGCCCTGAAAGGGCTGGACCCGGTGCGGAAGCGCCCCGGTATGTACATTGGTGATACCACCACCCGCGGCCTGCACCATCTGGTATGGGAAATTGTCAATAATTCCGTGGATGAAGCGATGGCGGGCCAATGCCAGAATATCTGGCTTACCATTCATGCGGATAGTTCGGTGAGCGTCAGTGATGATGGGCGGGGTATTCCCGTGGGCCTCCATCCGACGGAAAAAAAATCCACCTTGGAAGTGGTCATGTGTGATCTGCACGCCGGCGGTAAATTCGGCGGCGGCGGCTATAAAGTTTCCGGTGGGTTGCACGGGGTGGGTGCGTCGGTGGTCAATGCGCTGTCCGAGTGGACCGTGGTAGAGGTATGCCGCGACGGCAAAGTGTACGCCATGGAGTTTGAACGCGGGGTAAAATCCTGTGAACTCAAAACCATCGGTAAGCGGCAAAAATCAGGTACCAAAGTGACCTTCCGACCGGATCCGCAGATTTTTCCCGAGATTCTTTTTGATTACGACCGTATTGTCGCCCGCTGTCGGGAACTGGCGTATCTCAATGAAAGCCTGGCGTTTTATATTGAGGATGAACGCACCGGAAAGAAGGACGAATTCAAATATACCAAGGGGATTATTCAGTTTGTCAAACAACTTAACGAAGGCAAAGAGGTCATTCACAGTCAGGTCGTATACCTGGAACGTGAAGAACCGGGCAAGGAAAATCCCATGTCCGTGCAGGTGGCCATGCAATACAATGATGGCTATGCGGAAAGTTTGCACAGCTTCGCCAACAATATCAACACTCCCGGCGGCGGCACGCATTTATCCGGCTTCAAAACCGCCCTGACGCGTACGCTGAATTTTTACGCCAAATCCAACAACCTCATCAAAGATGAAAAGGAAATGCCCAACGGCGATGACTTGCGCGAAGGGCTTTCCGCCATTGTTTCCGTCAAAGTTCCCAACCCGCAGTTTGAAGGGCAAACCAAAGATAAGCTGGGCAACGGCGAAGTCGAAGGCTTTGTCGCCAATGCGGTCAATGAAACGCTGGGCAGTTGGCTGGAAGAGCATCCGGCGGATGCCAAGCGGATCATCCAGAAGGGCCTGCTGGCCCGGCAGGCCCGCGAGGCGGCGCGCAAGGCGCGGGAATTGACACGCAAAGGCGCTTTAACCAGCGGCGGCCTGCCCGGCAAACTCGCGGATTGCTCCAGCCGCGATATGGAATCCACCGAACTGTACATCGTGGAAGGGCAATCAGCCGGCGGTACCGCTAAAGCCGGGCGGGATCGGGTGTTTCAGGCCATCCTGCCCATCAAGGGAAAAATTTTGAATGTGGAAAAGGCCCGGGTGGACAAAATGCTCGGCCATGAGGAAATCCGCACGATCGTCCAGGCCCTGGCCTGTGGCATCGGTGCCAGTGATATGGACATGAGCAAACTGCGTTACGGCAAACTGGTTATCATGACTGATGCGGATGTGGATGGTTCACACATTCGCACGCTGCTTTTAACCTTTTTCTTCCGGCAGATGATTGCGTTAATCCGTGAGGGCCGCGTCTACATCGCCCAGCCGCCGTTGTATCAGGTCACGCGGAAAAAACATGTTGAATATGTGCGCAATGAAGCGGCTATGCGCAAAACTTATCTGGAGTTGGGTACCGACGGCACCAGCCTGGTAATTCGCGATAAAAACGGCGATGAAGCATCGCGGATCAAAGGGGCGGATCTGAAAAAAGTGGTGCAATTACTCGAGCAGGTGCAGGATTTGGCGCATGTGGCGGAACGCCGCGGTCTGCCGTTTGCGCAGTTATTGCGGCTGCGGGCGCAGCACGGCGTATTGCCGCATTATCGTGTTATTCTCGATGGCAATGAATCATTCTTTTATGCACTGGAAGATTACGAGGCATTCTGCGAAAAAAATAAAATCGATGAACTGCAGGCCATGGCCCGCGCTGTGGATGTGGCGGATAACGGGCAAGGCAATGGCGGCGGCAAACTTTCCGCCGAAGCCGCCGAGGCTAAAAAGAAAGCCCAGCGCCGGCTGGAAAAAAATGAGGAACTCGGCGAAAACCGCGAACTGGAAAAAGTCTTCGAGAAACTTAAGGCGATGGATTTGGCCATTGCCGATTACTTCCTGAAGTTTGAGGAACTCGACAGCGGAGAACGCAAAAGGACCCGCTATCTTATTGAAGGCGCCGGCGATTTCAAACGCGATATTGCGGGACTTGTGGATATCGTGGGGACCATTCAGGAAATCGCCAAGCAGGGCATTGAGGTCAAGCGCTTCAAAGGCCTTGGAGAAATGAACGCGGAAGAACTTTGGGCTACTACGATGGATCCCGCCCGCCGAACGTTGTTGCGGGTAACGCTGGAAGGTGCCAGTAATGCCGAAGCCATGTTCAGCACTCTCATGGGGGAGGATGTGGAACGGCGCCGCCGGTACATTGAAGACCACGCGCTGGAAGTAAAGAATCTCGATGTATAGTACTACAGCGCAACGTTCCAACCGCGCGTTGAGGTTAAACGCGGAGTAACCGTTCATGCGCCATATTGTTTGCGTACCTGCCTTGGGCGGCGGCAGGCCGAGCCGCGACCGTAAGGGAGCGGTACCGCCCTGCACGGATACAACGCGGAAAATCAGGATTCCGGATGGGCGTTTTTGCCCCTAACCGTTCACGACTATACCCAGTAGCCGGTCCGGCCAGGGTCCACCGCATTGGAATTTACGTTTCGCGAGGGTGGTCCACGTTGTGGCGCCGGAGCGCTCCAGGGTGGCCAGTCAAACCTCTGTGCACGGTTATGATTTGTAAAAACTGCTGATACCGGGTTTGAAAACCACTTTATCTTCCACCACCACCAGCTCTTCATTGAGAAAATATTTGACCGCCTTGCCTAAAGTCAACGCTTCGAGCTCCAGCCCGCGCCTGCGCACATCTTCCGCCTGATCCACCCCGACATTGATATGGAAAACATCCTGTAAGATGATGGGGCCTTTATCAAGTTCCGCAGTGACGAAATGGGCGGTGCATCCGGTAACGCGCATCCCGCTTTCAAACGCCTGTCGATACGGATTGGCTCCTGGGAAATACGGCAGCAGCGACGGATGAATGTTGATGATCTTCCAGCGGAACGCCTGAATAATTTCCGGTGATAGTATCTGCATATACCGCGCCAGAACCACCAAATCCGGTTCTAAAGACTGCAGTTTTTCCAACAGCCACACCTGGTGCTTTTGTTTATCCTCTTTTCCGGGACCGGACGGTGTGGCCATAAACGGTAATTCCGCGGAGCACGCCATATCCTCCAGCACCGGATGGTTGCCCAGCACGGCGACGATTTGCCCGTTAAGCTCATTGCCGCTGGAAAGTTCCAGTAATTTTTTCAGGCAATGCGGCTCTTTGCTTACCAGCAGCGCCACCCGCTTGGCTTGGCGGGTTTGCTGCAGTGTGACATGCGATTCCATACCGATCTGCCGCCCTAATTCCAACAGGCCGGTGATCAGTGCATCAAGAGAGATGGTCATGTCGTGGAGGTCCACGAGCATATCCATGACAAATACGCCGCGGATCACCCGCTGCTCCGTATCTTCAATGTTGATACCATGCCCGGCCACATACGTGGCGAATTTGGCCACGACCCCTTTCTGATCCCGCCCCTGCACGGAGATAACCGCCAGCACTTTTTCATTTTCCGGCATGTGGTGTTCCTTTCTTATCGGCATGGGACCGCAGCATAGCACACGCCAACATGGCGGCCCCGATGATGCCCGCGTCGTTACCAAGTTGGGAGGTTCGAATGGTAATGGCCGACGGCTTTATTTTCCAATAGTTTTCCGCAAAGTGCCGGCGCACCGGTTGCAGGAGAAAATCTCCCGCCCCCGCCATACCGCCGCCAAATACAATCATCTCCGGATCCAGCCAATGCACAGCGGTGATGCAAGCCAGCGCCAGATAGTGGCACGTTTGATTCCATATATCCCAAGCCAGTTTATCGCCACGGCGGGCATGACCTTCCACATCCCGGGCGGTTAATTCTCCGGCCTTCGCCATAACTGCACGCAAACTTGAAGGAACCTGCGCGTCCTGCAGCGCCTGCGCCGCACGCTGCCCCACGCGGCTGGCGGAAGCATACATTTCCAGACAGCCCTTCTGGCCGCAACCACATAATAGTCCGTCCGGCACCACAATCCAGTGACCCAATTCGCCCGCCAAATTCTGCTGACCATGCACCAGCCGACCATCAATTATAATTCCGCCCCCCACCCCGGTACCCAGCGTGATCATAACCAGGCTGCGGATGTGCAAACTGCGGCCCGCCCCCGCGAAAAATTCCCCATAAGCCGCCGCCCGCGCGTCATTTTCCAGTAGCGCGGGTTTACCCAAGGCCTCCGAAATGTGATCCCGCAAGGGAACATTTTCCCAACCCGGCAGATTGGCGCAGCGCAAAACCATGCCGGTATCAATATTCAGCGAACCGGGCGAGGTAATACCCACCGCCGCAACGGCGTTGCGACCTACTCCCGCCTTTTGCACCGCCTCTTGGGCCGCGTTGATCATGTTGGTGATCACGACAGTCGGCCCACGCCCTGTCGGTACGCTGACTTTCGCCAGCAGCTTGCCGACACAAGTCAGAACCCCGGCCTTGATGTTGGTTCCACCGAGATCCAATCCAATATATACCTCGTCATCCATGGGTGACAATTCCTTCCATCATAACCACGGCGGCAGCCGGGTTTTATCATTGGCGTGGCTCGTTTGTCCAAGACGAAGCGTCTTTTCGCTTAACATTACACCAACTATTATTGTAACCGTCCACGGCCGCATCGGCATGTTCACGCATACGCATCAAGTGCATATCCGTCCCAACTCCAGAACCCCATCTTAAGGTGTGTAATTATAACATGGTGGCCATTTTCCACCATGCAGGAGTTTGTCCGATCACCAAGCTGCACACCAGAATAGCAAACCAGATCATTTGACAATTCGTATGGCTCCATGTAGTAAAAAGGGGCGGTGTAATGCCCGGCGGAATAATGGGGCGTGAAAAATACCGGCCATGAGGAGAAATGAATGTCGCAACCCGCGGAAATTATCGCCGAAGAACTGACGAAAGCCTATGGCAAATTTTTAGCTGTGGACAATATCAGTTTTGCGGTGCCCAAAGGTATGGTGGTGGGTTTTTTAGGGCCGAACGGTGCGGGTAAAACCACGACTATCCGAATGCTCACCTGCTTTATGCCCCCCACCAGTGGTACGGCGCGCGTGGCGGGTTTTGATGTTTTTCATGATTCATTAAATGTACGGAAACATTTGGGGTATTTGCCCGAAAATTCGCCCGTGTATATGGAAATGCGGGTGGCGGAGTATCTGCAATTCCGCGGGCGATTACGCGGTATGGACCGGCCGAGCATCAACAAGCGGATAATGGAAGTAACGGAGCTTTGCTGGCTGGCGGATCGCCGCCGGTGGCCCATTTCCAAGCTCTCGAAAGGCTATCGGCAGCGTTTGGGAATCGCCGACGCCTTATTGCACAACCCTCCGGTGCTGATATTGGATGAGCCGACGGTGGGTCTGGATCCCGCGCAAATTCGGGAAACGCGCAAATTAATCGCCAACTTGGCGGGGCTGCACACCGTGTTGCTGTCCACGCATATACTCTCCGAAGTGGAATTGGTTTGTCAAAAAGTCATTATCATCGGGCGCGGGAAAATTCTAGCCCAGGGGTCTCCGGAGGAATTAAAACAACAGTGTGCCCAGCGCGGCGCCGGGGCGAAGCTGGTGTTGGAAATACGCGGCCCGGCGGAGCAGATACGCTCCGCCCTGGCGGCGTTGCCGGGCGTGGATCGGGTCCGGATTATTTCTGATACCGCGGTATCCACGCTGGAGTTGGCGGGCAAACTCGATGGTGCTATGCGGGAGCACATTGCAGCGTTAATTCAGCAGCGCGGGTGGGCCTTGCGGGAAATGCGCGGCAGCGGGGCGAGTCTGGAAGAATTTTTTGTTCAAATTACCGATCCGGGCGCGGCGGCGGCAGCGTGACAGGATTGGCGTGTCCGCCGGCAAAAGATTGCCGATACCACGGCGGATCGACATGGAGAATTAGATATGTCAATAACTCTGGCTTTAGCCAAACGTGAAATATCGGGGCTTTTCTATTCCCCGATCGGATACATCGTTCTGGCGATTTATCTGCTTTTTGTAGGGTTGCTGTTTTCACTGCTGGTCATGCAGCCGGGGGCGATTGCCGATCCAGGCCCCATGTTTCAATGGAACCATCTGATTTTAATTTTTGTGGTGCCGTTTATGACCATGTCCCTGTTTTCCGAAGAATACCGATCCGGGCGTATTGAAACGCTCCGCACCAGTCCCATTACCGATTGGCAACTGCTGCTGGGAAAATTTCTGGGGGCCATGGGATTTTATTGTGTCGTGATTGCGTCCAGCCTGATTTTTGTAATTATTTTGTCTTTGTTCGGCCGCCCGGACTACATGACGGTGCTGACCAGTTATCTGGGGCTGTTCCTGATGGGGTTGCTGATGGTCGCCATCGGGTTATTTTTCTCCGCCTGTACGCAACATCAGATACTTGCCGCCATGAGCAGTTGTGTCACCTTGGTGGCACTGGGGATTTTATTCCAGGCTATTTCGTATTTTCTCGGCGCGGCGCTGGGCGTTTCCTGGGCGTGGCTGCGCACGCTGCGGCATGTGCTGCGCTATCTGGCTATTGAACCGCACATGGTCAACTTTTCCCGCGGCATTGTCGACAGCCGAAATGTCGTTTTTTTCCTGACCGGAGCCGGGCTGTTTTTGTTCCTGACCTACATTGTGCTGGAAAGTCGCAAATGGAGATAACCAACGAACAACAAACAACTCGTGATCGGAGATTTAATTCCTTATGGCGCAAATAGACAATAAAGATAAACCGACGGTGACGGCAACCACCGGTAAGCCGATCTGGAATGCCGGTAAACGCCGTTCCATCTATGGATCCAACACCGCGATTCTGGTGATCGCGGCAGTGTTGGTGGTGGTGTTTGTGGATTGGCTGTCAGTGCGCTTTAACTATTCCAAAGACTGCACTACCGGCGGCATTTATTCACTATCGCCGAAAACATTGGATTTGTTGCAGCTCGTGGATAAGACCGGCCACAAGTTTTACCTGGTCAATGAATTTCCCACTTCTCTGGATGCGGATCCCGGCGAGCGTGCCCAGGGCTTGAAAATCCAGCGGCTCATCCGCGAATACGCGGACGCCTCGTCCCATGTCGTCCAATACAAGCCCGCGACACTTAACGACTTAAAGTTGAAGATACGCAAGCGCTTTGGCGGACAGTTTGGTTCCTACCGGAAAGCGGTGAATCAATTCACCCCCTTGGCGGCGGAACTTCATAAATTCTCCACGGCGGAAGCAAAGAAAATTAACACCCTTGCCGCCAACCCGGCGGCAGTCGGCGGCAATGATCAAGCGCAGAATTTTGCAACCCTGCAACTGAGCTTCAGTCACAGTGCCGGCGTGCCGCGCCTCGTGGCTCGCCTGCAACGAAAAGTTGCGGCCACACGGAAAAATCCGCTGCCGGATTGGCCAGCGCTAACCAGTTCTCTGGCCTCCAATCTGGGTAGTATACAGCAGCAATTCGAAGCATTAGGCAAAAAAAATATCCGCGCCGCGTTCAGCCCGCTGGTGCAGAAACTTTTGCAACAGGATGCCGGCTTATTTGCCGCGCAGGCGGCGAAAATAAAAGCCTATATTTCACTGCTAAACCACCTGAAGCCCGTAAAATCAAGCCATGTGTTAAGTGAGCTGCGGGCGGACAGCTTAATTGTCATTGGTCCCAGGACGGTGCAAGTGCTGCGGCGGGATCAATTATTTGTACCGCAGGGGAATTCCGAAGCGGGGCGTTTACAGTATCTCTTTCAGGGCGAACAAGCGGTGAATTCCGCCCTCCTGGCTATGACGGAAACCCACCGCACCAAAGTAGTCTTTGTCAGCGCCAATGCCATGAATCTTATTTCCGCGGGCGGGCCGTTTTCCGCGGCGGCGAAAATGCTGCGGCAAAATAATTTTAAGGTATATCAGTGGTCGCCGGGACCAGGCGGTGATCCACAATCGCCGACCAGCAGTCAAACTCCGCCGGCTATGGGGAAAGGTGTCATCTGGGTTATTCTGGATTTACCGCCCTCCGGCCAGATGGCGCAAATGGGGTCCATGATCTATTCCCTGCTGGAGCAAAAAATCTCGCAGCAACTGGCCCAAGGTGGCAATGCCCTGTTTTTGCTTAGCGCCATGCCGCCGCAGTTAATGATGATGACCCAGGGACAGATTCCCTTCAAAAGTATTCTGGCGGGTTATGGCATTCGTTTGCGCAGTACGTACCAAGTCGTACAGCGTATGGCGATGCAGGGCGGCCGACATGTTGATGTACCCCAAATTCAGATCAGCAGTTATCCCGATACGATTATCACCAAGCCCTTGGAATCACTGGCAACCATGCTCGCGGGGGCGCCTTCGCAAAATGGATCCTTTATCCTGTCGCCCACGTATGTCGGCGCTATGACGCCGCAGCCTAAGGGGGTACGGGTCGGTGTATTTCTAAAAACTGCCTCCGGCCCGAATACCTTTGGACAAACGCAGCCGGCGGCGCCGGATGCGGCGTTTAATCCATCGACTGATCTTAAATCCCCGGTACCCCTGGGGGTGATGGCCAATAAGGGCGGCCAGCGTGTGGTGGCCATCGGTAATGTGATGTTCGTCACCGACCAGCTGCTCAATTCCAGTACCCCGGTGATTGCCAATGGCGCGCTGACCATGATTTCCAACTTTCCGGGTAACGCGGAATTATTTATGAACAGCATTTACTGGTTGGCGCACCAATCGCATCTGATCGCGGCCAGCCCACGTGCCACCGTGGCGTTGCGTATTGCACGCATGAGTAGCAGTGAAGAAGCTTTTGTTCGACTGTCCAGCTTTGCCATGCCGGCGATTTTGGCGATTGCCATTGGTTTGATGGTGTATGTGGCGCGGCGGCGAATATAAATCTGACATTAGCGAGGCGGTCGGACCGTCATTACAACTAAATATCCTGAAGGATGCAGCACAATGAATTTGCGATTGACCATAGCGGTACTTCTCGTTCTGATTGTTCTCGTGGGGGTGGCTGCGTATGTGAGCCGACAACCTCATCCATCTACGCAACCGAAGAAACACGATTACGTGTTTCTACCCCATCCGACAGCACTGGATCGTTTTTCCTTTAAGCGTGGCAGTGGACCACTGCTGGCGTTTAAGCGTGTCGGTACCCATTGGTTTATCGTCAGCCCAATAAAAGCCCGTGGTCGTGATTACGCGATTGGCGATCTGGCCAGCACACTCTCTGATTTGCGGTGGCGCTATCGCACCAGAATAGCGTCCAGCGGCCGGCATACCCTGCCGCAAGCCGGTCTGGAAAAACCTCATGCCGTCCTCACTCTGGTGAATCAGGCGGGAAAAACATTTACCCTGAATATCGGTTCGCAGAATGTCAGCGGACGGTTGTATGTACACCTGGCTGGTGTGCATGATCCGTATATCGATATTGTAAAATCGGATTGGCTGCGCCGTCTGGAGCGTCCGGTACAGAAATTCCGAAACCGCTCACTGACCTCCTTCCACACGCGGAATATCGCGGCCATAACCCTGCGCACCGTCATGGGGGCCATTCGCTTGGTGCCGCACGGAAAAAGCTGGGTAATAAACAAACCATTGCTCGCACCGGCGGATAATGCCAACGTCACCAGTTGGATCAGTAATTTGCAATTGCTCACGGCACACCGGTTCACCGCCATTCCCGCCGCCCGTGCCGGGCTGGCCAATGGTCCGCTGACTATAACCGTGAATTTTAAGGCGCCCCATCCGTTGGCCGCCGCGCCGACAAAAAATAAATCCATACCGGCCCACACGCTGCCCAGCCCCGCACCGCTGGTGATTCAATTTGGTATTAAGACGGATCTGACCGGAAAATTTCTCTACGCCCAAAGCAGTTATAATCCTGGCGTATGTGTGGTGCGGAACACTTCTTTCCAGCAACTTAATGAATCCTTATCCAAGTTGCGCGATCATCATCTGGTCGCGGCCGCTATCACCAAGGCTTCGCACATCGTCGTGACGCGCGGAGGCCGTATCACCGGTAATACGTCGGCTGCTCTCACCCTGGCCAAGGTGCGCGGCCAATGGCGGATACTGGAGGCCGCCAACCGCAGTGTGCCGGCCAGTGCTTCGGCCGTAACCAAACTGCTGACGGACGCGCATACGGTAACGGCAAAGAGTTTCCTCGATAAACCCGCTACTATGGCTGCCCTGGGTTTAACCAGTCCATCCGCAACTTGGAAAATTACGATTCCCGATCATGTCCATCCGATCTTCATGGCCTTTGGCAAGGTGCAACATTCAGGATTAATTCCGGTAAAAGTAGCACCTTGGCCAAGTATTTATATGGTCAGTCCGGCGGCCATCAAGCCACTGCTGCCCACACTCACCAGCCTGCGCAGTAAAACCGTAACGGATCTTTCCGGAGCAAAACTGCGCCGTATTACGATCCGCCGGTCGGGGAACACCCTTACAATCAATAACGTCAAAGGCCGATGGTTGCTGGGGCCAACACCCGCGCCCGCCAGTGCAGTGCATAAACTCCTTTCCGCCTGGAGACCGTTGCGGGCAAAAAAATGGTTTATCAACATGCGGTCGGTTTCTTCCGTTCCTCCAATCACGGTGGATATCACACTGCTGCATGCCGTAACGCCGGCGGTTCCGGCCGGCGCGCCGGCGGGTAAGAAAAAGTCTTTGGCCCCCGCCAAGTTGCAATATATTCCAGAGCATGAGGTGTTAACACTGTGGCGGGTCACGCTGCCCAAGTCGCCGCTTCCGGCGGTCAAAGGAAAAGTATCCGCATTAACTCCCAAATTCCAGTGGCGCGGGGAACTCACTAAAGTCGGCATTGCGCGCAGCCGGCCAGTTTGGAGCTTCCAACCCGACACGCGCCTGGTGTCGGCGGTGCAAACGCTGCTAAAAAACAAGTAACCGTTCACGGACCATATTTTTGGCGTACCGACCATGCGCGGCGATCAAGGCCCGATTGGGCCGCCGTCGCAGCCAGTGTGCACGTGGCGGCAGGCCGAGCCGCGACCGTAAGGGAGCGGTACCGCCGTGCACGGATACAACGCGGAAAATCAGGATTCCGGA
>JBMFGW010000110.1:0-12367 GCA_049977145.1 Phycisphaerae bacterium | reverse complement strand
GAAGTGCGCCTCCCCTCCCGCCCAGCCCGGGTTATCTCATGACGAAGAGGTCACATAACTTGTAAAGTCATGCTAGGCAGGTTCATTAATTGCACAAATAAACGGTTTCCGCATGGATAAGTCGCTGTGGCAAGGAAAAGCAGCGGGCGCTGTCGCCGCATTTATGACAACGCAAATGCGATCCAATGAAGGGCTGGTCTCCGCTCAAGCCAGTGAAACCGCCATGTCCCGCATGGATCGTCTTTCATTTGCACTGGCCGCATATCTGAAAACCCACCGCAAATTCCCCGATCATCTCACGGAACTTACGCCAAAGTACCTGCCTGAAATCCCTCATGATCCCTTTACCGATCAGCCATTTCAATACTCATCCCAGCCGACCGGCTGTATGATTTCCAGTCCCCGCAAATTTCCACCGCAATTAGCCTTCGAAGCACAACTCCAGTACGGACGGCCCATTGTCGTCCATTTGTCGCTGCCGCCGGAGAAACCCACGCGATAAGGGATGCCCGCGTGCACAAATCTGGATATTCACTCTACCCGAATTATCGGAAGAAATAACGTGATGGAGCTAAAACTCTGCGCGAATAAAGTGAATACAACACCGATGATACTGCGCAGCAACCGGCCTGCGAGTGGATTATCGCCCTTGGCCGACGATATCGCCTTACTGCGTATGGCACCGCTTATCTGGGGTTAGCGGTGCGTTTTGATCCAAAGGATGCGAAAACGCCGCCGTAATGACTGCAGTGTCATGACCTGTCCAAGCTCCGACTCAAGGGGATGATCGCATGCGGAGAGGAGATTAAATGCCGTTGATTCCATTGCTTTTTCTGCTTAAGTTAATGGCATGCGTGGCTGTCCCTGAAACTTTAATGTAGTCAACAATAGAGATCACCTTGTTGAAAATAGCGAAGGCATATTGAAGCGGATGTTCCAGCAAAACTCGCTGGTTTGCAGTGCGATAATGCGCTGTAAAATCAACGAGTTTTGCTGGAACATCCGTCATAGCGCGGACACGATATAAGTCATTATCTCACAATGAGTTACCGTATTTTCTTACCAAAACTACGGATAGATCATCACCTTGATAAACTTCCAACTAATCACCGGGAAAGTCTCAAACCACGATACCGCAGCATTTTCTGGCCTTTGAAAATATCTTATTGCTTGCCGCGTTGAGGATGGGATCCGGGCCGTCCTAGGCGCATTCGGCGACGCATATGCTCGCCGCTGGCAGGCGGGACCGCCTCCGTTCGATATACTCGAATTGCCGCCGGCCCATCCAACGGGCACTTATTTTCACAAATGCCGCAGCCGATACAAAGATCACGATCAACATGTGGCCGTTTGAGCAGTTTTGTTTTGCCATCGGCCTGGGTAATTAAGCAGGTGGTGGTGGTAATGGCTTTTTGGGGCAGTGGACATTGCTCCTGACACACCAGACATGTTTCATCTTTGGCCCAGGGCAGGCAACGCTTCCGATCGAAAGCGGCTTTGCCGATAACCGTTTTATTCTTGACCGCCACGGCGAGATTGGGAATGGCCCCGGTGGGGCACACTTGGCCGCATAGCGTACAGCCATATTCACAATAATTCTGTCGCGGTATGAGAACAGGCGAAAATAACCCTTTTACGCCTGTTTCCAAACCGGCAGGTTGCAGCGCATTATTGACACATACTTTCATGCACTCACCGCAGCGGATACACAAATTAAGAAAATCCGCCTCGCCATGGACGCCAGGCGGACGAAGCAGATGTGGCGGTGGATCCTGGTTCACGATACCATCGGCCATCTTCGCCACCAGCGGAATGGCCGTCCCCGCCACCACCGCCGTCAAGACCCCGCGCCGTGATAATCCCACCGGAGTCGCGGGAATCGCCGGCGGTACCTTAACCTTAAAACGGGCGACGTCATCAGGACACTTGGCGACACAATCCATGCATAAATTGCATGATTCGGGAATCAATTTCCCCTGTTCGTCAAACGCTCCCATGCGACACAGGACTCCGCAATTTTCTCTGGCCCGACAATTCGTACAACTTCTTGACGGCAACCGACGAACCAGAGACCAACGCCCCACCAGTCCCAACATCCCTCCCAACGGACAAACATACCGGCACCAGAATCGCCGCGCTACAAATTCCAGCAATACCACGACCAGCGCGATACCCAGTGTCACTCCGACCAGATGAAAGACACTACTTCCGAAGGGAATAATGTTATGGTTGGCCATGAAGCCATAGGTGGAAGTCACCGGCTTGGCCAGCCAATGAGGATACTGATAGGCTTGTGCCACTACGGCGGTTGTTCCGCTGTACCATGCCGGGTCCAATACGATGGTCCACAATCGCATCCAAAGAGAAAAAGGGTCTAGAAATCCAACCACCGGCCAGGCGAAAAGTGCCGTAAGCAATACGACGAGTAACACGATATAACGCAGGGGCCGCCAGCGGGAGACATATTTTTGTCCCCAGATATTTGTGCGGCGCGTGAGGGGCTGGAACAGGCGGTGAAAATAGTCCAACGCGGTTCCAATTGGGCAGACCCAGCCGCAAAAAAAACGCCCCAATATCAATGTCAGCAAAACAATGATCAGCGCCGGCCAGAACGCAAGCAGAATCACCTTGCCCGCGAGCATAGCCGAGGCTCCAATCAGCGGATCCATGTGGAAAAACAAATTTACCGGGCGACGCAGGATATTGGAGTTGCTGTAGGCCGTAGCACGAAAAAGCCAGGCAAACAACACCAGAAAAGCCAGTTGTGACAAGCGGCGCGCAGCTCGCCACCCAGGCACAAAACCTTTCCACCACAGTTTCTTGGAAGGGGTAGCCAATTGATTCAAGCCTCTATAATTCTGATTTTAGCAAGGTCTATTTCACCAAGACCCCGCCGATACGCTGCAACGGTAGGCGCAATATCAGTGGGCTTTAATCCAAAGAGAGTTGTGGCATACGCATCGGCGGCGACCGGATCGGTTGAGGCTAATAACGTATTGAGCACCTTAACATACTTAAGACTGCCACCAGATGGGCCGTTACGGAGCATAATTCGTGTGGCGTCAATAATGGTCACCTTGGGTGCGATAACCAAGGCTAAATCCGTGAGCTTCTCTGGAATCTGCTGGTGAATATGTCCGCGATTTCCGCCGCAAACGCCCATGGTGTTTTTCAGTCCCAGCGTCAGCCGGGTAATATTATGATTCTTGGCAATAGGCACATTGATATAACAATCCGCCTCCAGTGCGGGCCGGTATAACGGCCATTCGTGCAACACTTTCGCGTGCTTGATCTGAACGGGGACAAATTTCCAGTTCTGCATAAATTCACACCGGGCGCGATGATCGCCGATAGATGCCACCGCCTGTTGAATGCCGCTATTATGGTAGCAGCGCTGCGGATTATCACATGGACGATCAAAAACCAGCACTTCCTTGGCACCCTGATCAAGCACCAGTTTTACAACGGCTTTGACCACTTCCGGATTGGTGTTCGCAGCTTGGGCGGGAGTTCTGTCCCAACCGATATTTGGCTTGACCACCACTTTGTCGCCGCGCTTGACAAAAGCTCCCATGCCACCGACTTTCGCCACCACACGGTTTACAAGGTCCGCATAATCCGTATCCTTTCCCACCGCCAGCGTGCTAGGCCCCCGCGGAGCGCTATGCGCAAATTCAACATCAAAAAATGGCACCGCCGCAGATGCCGCCGACCATGCCGCAACCTGCCTGACAAATTCACGCCGATTCATACCACAACTCCTTATGAGCATCCAAGAACAACTATTTAAAGATTGTAGATCACCAGATGTATAAGTCAATATCAATACAGCAACAATCAATACAGCAACCGGGATGCGGCTTTCAATCGCTCATCCGCCCGGCGGCCCAGGCCGCCTCCAATACCACCCGCACCGGCACACCATGTTGATCGGCCAACCGCCGACAATCCTCAAATTCGGGCGTAGCCCCAGCCGGGCGACCTTCTAATAACTTGATTTTCATACGCACGGTACCATATTGCGTGCAAACTTCCCTTACCGCCCGCCCCGCCTCGTGACGATGCGCCAGCGCATGGACGCGAACGCCTAAAGTCGTCGTTTGTTGCAGTAGAATCTCTATCATCTGCACCTCAAGGATTGCCGGTGCCAACACACACAAAACCACGCCTGGCCGATTCTTTTTCATCTGAACCGGAGTCAGCCATACATCGGCGGCTCCGGCGGCCAGAAGATTTTCCATCACCGGACCAAACAACTGGGGGTTCATATCGTCGATGTTAGTTTCAATTTGTACCATGGAACCGGAATCCACATTTTCGCCCAACCACAACCGCGCTACGTTTGGCCACGGTGCTTCTTTAACACCCGCCCCGACACCGATTCTGGCCAACGTCATTTCCGGCTGCTCAAATACAGCCAATTCGGCCAAAAGTGCCGCGCCGGTCGGTGTCACCCACTCGCCTTCAGCGGGCGCTGGCCGGGTGGGGGCGTGAACCGCTGTCAACAGTTCTAGCGTGGCCGGTGCCGGCAAGGCCATTCGTCCATGTTGCGTATCAACCCACCCATGCGCCAATGGCAAGGCCGACGCATATAAGCTTTTTACACCTAATTCATTTAACCCAGCTACGACGCCAACAATGTCGATGATGGCATCCACTGCCCCGACTTCATGAAAATGGACTTTCTCCGGCGTGCTTCCGTGCACGCGGGCTTCGGCATCAGCCAGGCGGTGAAAAACCGCAATGGCTCGTTCTTTAACGAGTGTCGGCAAATCCGCGGATGCAATCAGACTTTGGATGTGCGAGAGGTGCCGATGCGTATGCCCCTCCGCGGCATGTACCAGAACCTGCGCCGCCCGCAACGGACCTTTCTTTACTTCCCTTACGTCAATGGACCACTCCTGAACGGGTAATTTTAGAGCGGCAATGATTCCCCGCAGGGTTTCCAGTTTTACCCCGGCATCTACCAGGCAACCAAGAAACATATCGCCCGAAATTCCTGAAGCCGCATCCAGATATGCTATCATCATGGTCATTGATTTCCTGCTAAAACTGTCGGACTCCGCATGGCGCTGTAAAACGCGGTAGTCCCCGAAAGACATTTCCGGTATCGTGCCATTTTAATTACTCTGCGGGGCCAGGTTCCCCTTCGTGGCTGCATGCAACGCCCCGCTCCTGAAACCGCTTAAATCCAGGCTTACGAATGTGTAGCCTGCCTGTTGAATACCTGAAACAATCTGTTGGCGCAAAATGATAGCGCGGCTCATATCGTCCACTGGCACTTCCACCCGTGCCACATCGCCGTGATGCCGCACCCTGAACTCTTTGAATCCCAGCCCGGCCAGCACATCTTCCGCAGCTTCAATGCGTGCCAGCAACCCCGGCACAATCGGCACGCCATGTGGCACGCGCGAACTCAGGCACGGTGTTGCCGGTTTATCCCATACCTGGAGATCCATCTCCCGGGCCAACGCACGCACCAGCGGTTTGGTAAAGCCCAGAGAGGCCAATGGAGAGACCACCCCATGTTCACGCGCTGCCCGCCAGCCGGGCCGGTCATCGGATTGGTCACTGGCGTTGCTACCGTCCAAAATGACGGCATACCGTTGTTCGCGCGCGATGCTGGCCAAATTTTCATAAAGTTCGGTTTTGCAGTAATAGCAACGGTTGGGCGCATTGGCAGTGTAATTCGGATTATTCTGTTCACAGGTTCGCACCAGTCGAACCACTGCGCCCACGCTCTTCGCCAACGTCAACGCCGCCGTTTTTTCGCGCTCCGGATAACTTGGCGACACTCCAATACATGCCAAAGCCCGCGTTCCAAGCACCCGTGTCGCCGCCGCCATCACCACCGCGCTATCCACGCCGCCGGAATAGGCTATTACCGCTGATTCGTATTGCCGCAGGAAGTCTTCCAGTTTCTGCAGGCATTCCCGGGCTTGTCTGTCCACCATCACCGCCGCCTTGCCAATCGCACCAATACAACACTTGCCGCCATCAAG
The DNA here is from genome assembly GCA_049977145.1 of Phycisphaerae bacterium. Taxonomy (GTDB): domain Bacteria; phylum Planctomycetota; class Phycisphaerae; order WQYP01; family WQYP01; genus JAMDCX01. The sequence continues at coordinate 6,365 of JBMFGW010000110.1, read as the reverse complement.
AAAACAATTATCTTACCAATCTTGCCAAGCTTTTACCAACAGTTTCAATCGCGCCTGCACTCCGGCACCTTGACGCCTCATCAGCATATTGATTATATCCGCCGTATAAACAGCACAAAATCCATATTGGTATCGTATCGAAGACTATCCAAGCACGCTGGCCGAGTTTGAACAGCAGTTTTCGAAGGAGCAGGCCTATCGCGACTATCTATTCGCTTTACGTTGACCGGAAGGGTTTGTCTGCCCGCCATAATAATACCGGTGGGCGCTGGCGGGGTTACGGTGAATCGTATATTGTAAATTGTTATGCAGATGCCATCGGCCCAGGTGCCGCCACATCCTACCACCCCGCAACAGCTTCTGGTCGAGGCGCAGAATGTTATGCGCTCGGAAGCAACCGCGTTAATGCAGGTGGCGGACCGGCTCAATGATTCCGTTCCGCAGGCTATAAAACTGATCTACCAACGCACGGGCACGGATTCTCCAGGAACCGTGGTGGTCAGCGGCGTAGGTAAATCGGGTCTGGCCGGACAACGGATCAGTGCCAGTTTCGCCAGCACGGGCACACCCTCGCATTTTCTGCATCCGGTGGAAGCCTTGCATGGCGACCTGGGCCGGGTGCGGCGCACGGATGTGGTGCTATTATTATCCTACGGTGGTGAAACCGATGAACTCACGCGACTAATGGATCAATTGAAGAGGCTGCTTGTACCCACTATTGCCATAACCAGCCGAAGCGACAGCACGCTGGGAAAGTTGGCGGATATCCGCATTGAACTGGGTATTATTGAGGAAGCGTGTCCGCTGCGGCTGGCCCCCACCACCAGTATTACCTGTATGAATGCGGTAGGCGATGCGCTGGTCTTGGGGGTTATGAGCCTGCGGCATTTTTCCGCAGAGGATTTCGCGGTTTTTCATCCGGCTGGTTCGCTAGGGCGAAAATTGTTGCGTGTCAACGAAGTAATGAGTTTTAAGATTGGAGAAAATCTGATGGTGGTGCCGACCGAGGCAACACTACGTGAGGCGATGGCGGCGGAAGAGTTGCCAGGGCGGCGAGCGGGCGCCATGATTGTAGTTACCATGCAGGGTACGTTGGCGGGGATATTTACCGATGCCGATTTGCGGCGGCGGCTGCGACAATCGTCCGCAGTCATGGAATCGCCTATGTCCGAAGTCATGACGGTAAACCCCAAGTGTATTGCGGCCGATGCGTTGGCCAGCGAGGCGCTGGCGTTGATGAACCGGCATCGCATAGATGAATTACCGGTGGTAGACGCCCGGAATCGCCCCATAGGATTAATTGATGTGCAGGATGTGGTAAGCCTGCGCATTGTGGAATAGACTATTAGCGGAAGATGAATCGACCATACCATATAAGGAGTAAAATCTACATGAATGATCTGGAAAAAGCGGCCCCACGCGGGTTTACCCCGGAAATTCAACTGTTAATTATGGATGTTGACGGGGTACTGACGGATGGCGGCATTATCCGTGATGATAGCGGCCAGCAGATCAAACGCTTTCACGTTCGTGACGGTACGGGAATTGTTTGCTGGCGCAAACTCAATCGGCACGTTGCACTAATTACCGGTAAGGAAAGTATGGTGGTGCAGCATCGGGCAGAAGAGCTCGGTGTCCAGTACGTATATCAGAATGTCGCTAACAAGCTGGAAATATACAACGATTTACTCCAGCAACTGGGCTACACTGATTCGCAAACCGCGTACATTGGTGATGATTTGCCGGACTTGCCGGTCATGCGGAAGTGCGGCTGCGCGATCGCGGTGGCGGATGCTGCGGAGGAAGTCCGGGCCGTAGCGCGATATGTAACCAAATTTCCCGGTGGGTATGGTGCGGTGCGCGATGCGATCGAATGGATGTGCAAACAGATGAATCTGTGGGATCAGGTGCTGGCACGGTATCAGTGAAGGCGGGAAACCCTGCATATAATAATTAAGAATCACGAGGGCGGTAGTAGTTTCGGCTTGTAGCTTCCAGCCCGGAGTTTACTTTTTGAACTCAGTACAGCGAAAAATTGTAATTTATGTTGTCGGTCTAATGATCGCGTTGGTGTTGTTTACATGGATAAAAGGGGAGTTCTTTTATTCCGGTCCCGGTGCCGCGCGGCAAGTCCACCCCTTGACCATTCAACAAGGTACCGGGGCCTCACATATATCCATTGAAAATCGCAACGCACAAGGCGCGCTGCAATATGTTATGCGGGCAGAGTTGGCCAAGCCAGTCGGCGGCGGCGAATATCAATTGCGAAAACCGGAACTGCAATTCTACAGTGCCAAAGGACAATCAATTCTCGTTGATAGCGACAGCGGTGATATCCTTATAGGTGCCACCGGTAGCGGCGGCGGACAGTTTGATAACTTTGGTAATCCGTATTTGCGTAAGGGGACGCTGACCGGTCACGTCACGATAACCGTTGGACCGCTATCATCCTTTAAGCGCGGCGTCCGAATCCGGCAACCTGGCCAGATTCAGATGACACTAGGCAAACCACTGCATTTTGATTATCAGCAGGGTTTGCTAATCAGCCACGGCAGCGTGGCGGTGCGGGGTGATCAACTACAATTTGACGGTTCCGACATGACGGTAGAAATTAATTCCGCGAATAAAACGCTGGAAGACCTGCAGATAGCGCACGGCAAAACACTAGTCCTCCGCGGGTTGTTCCAGAATCCGTCAGTCTCATCCCACCGCCCAACCCGTCCAATCCCCAGGCCCCAAACCCGCACTAATCATCCGGCGCCGGCCACTACGCGAGCTAGAATCGCAGCCACCAAATTCACTACGTATGCCCTGACCTTTGGTCGCCATGTCAACGTAGCCCTTGGCGCGCAAACGATGCATGCTAATCGCCTGCGTTTATATTTTAAGACAGTGGCAAAAACCTCGCCAGCTGCTGCGGGGAATGGGAATGTCGCCAATACCGGCGGAAACACCGCCAGCCATGCCGTACCGTCAGCCTCTGTAAAGTCTTCCTCTCCCCCCCACTACAGCATCCGTAATCCACCCCTGGTAATTCATTGGACCGGCCCGCTGGTTTTGCGCCCAACCCATCATTCCCCGGTAACGCTAACTGGAAGCCGAGATGTTTTTATGGAAGCTACCGGCCAAGCCGGCAAGCCCGTGGTTCTCCATGATGGCCCGACACGGATCGGATTGGCCGCGGAAGTTACATACAATTCCACAGCCCAGCGCGTCACGATGGCGGCGGCACGCGGTGAGCCAATCAAGCTATCTGATGCGGCTATGGGCACGATCACTTGTGCTACACTTGTATACAGCAACTTGACGCATCAGGCGAGGCTTACCGGACCGGGATCATTTGAGATGACCGGCAATGCGGCGGGGAAAAATCCGTGGCATGGATCCTGGTTGACCAACCTGACGGTGTGGATGGTCCCCGTGATAAAGAGTGCGGCCGCCACAGCACCGGCGATTGGCGAAGGTAAACTGGCAGTACAGCGTATTACGCTAAGCGGCGCGGCACGACTGGAAAATGCCCAAACAATCCTGCAGGCCCAAAAGTTTATGGCGCGATTTATCCAAACCGTGGGGAAAAATTCAACCAGTGCACTAAGCTATTTTGCCGCTGATGGCGGCGTGGCGATTTCCTCGGCCAACGCCGGTCTAACGGCCGACCAATCCAACCGCATCGTCTGCGGGCATCTGATCCTGTCAACGAGCCAGGCAAATTCCACCGCCAATCCGATTCCATCAAATTTACTGGCGACCCATGACATTGCCGTGACGTTCTACCAAAAACCCGCCAAGGTCGGTGGGACGCCGGAAAAATTCAACATCACGGGTGGTAACCTGCAGGCACAACTGATCAGCAGAAATACCGGCACCGCACACGCAGCATCCCAAGCCAGTGATCTCAACGATCGCTATACCGTGGGTCGATTCCGAATATGGAAACACGCTGTGGTTCATATCTATCATATTGGTAAGGCCATCACCGCCACCGCTTCTGAATTAAGCGGAAACCGCCGGACAGGGACGGTAATACTGCAAGCCGATAACGTCGGGCACACCCAAGCCGCCATTTATCAGGGAGCGGACTGGCTCAAGGGGCAAACCATTGAATTACAGCGGCCTAATGAACAAGTAACGGTTCATGGTGCCGGAGTATTAAGCATGCCCGAGTCATCAAAGGCCGCCGAACCACGCGTACAGGTTTCATGGAACGCCGGGATGCGGTATTCCGCGAAAACCCGGCAGGCCATGCTCACGGGAAACGTACTGGCTGAGCTTGTTGGCCGGTCAGATCAGCACAGCAGTCTAACCGCTCCAGCCATGCGGATACACCTTGAACAGCGGCGGAAGGATCGCAAAGCGATGAAATTGGCGCAGCTACTGGCCTACGATCCAGCGGGACGTGAGACCGTGGTGGCGCGTGATGTAAGTTACAGTAAAGTCGGCGTTTTACAAACGCGCATGCGTTTACAATGCCCAAAACTGGCTTACAACGCGGTGGCGGGGCTACTGCAGATTCCCAGCGCCGGAAAAATGGTCTTGGAAGATTATCGCCCCGCTACTAATGCCAATACCGCGCAGCAACGCGGACAAAGCGCTTTTGCGTGGAATCAATCGTTGACCTATCGCGTCAAAACCGGCTTGGTCCATTTGCGCGGTCATGTTCGCCTGGTGTTCCGCCCAGTTAAACCGTTGCCAATGGCCGCTACGGGCATGTTGTTGACCAGCGGTACCGCGCACAGAAGCAACGCGGAACTGGCATTGCTGGACGCCAGTGATCTGCTGGCGCAATTAAATCATACCAGTTTGCCGACGAAGAATGGTGTGGACCTGGGAATGGGCGGGCCGACGCGCTTGAAAAAGGTCACCGCCAACAATGCGGTATTACAAGTCAGCGGATTAAAATTGGCGGCCGACATATTAACATTGAATGCCGCGAAAGAATTGGCGCAGGCTTACGGATCAAATGGTCGCAATGCCATTATCTCCAATGTCAGCGGGACCGTTCACGGCCAAGCCCGGCATATTATTTGGAATTTGAGCAAAGCCAAAGGCGGCGTAACGCTCATTGAACCTACCGGTACGGCAAATCTGCCGTAGAGCCTTTCCGAGTAATGGCCGGGATTGCGCTGGCGTTGGGGATCCGGATACCCGGCTAAGGCGCCGATGGCGGAACCTTGGTGCTGTTCAAAAGTGGCGTGGCGGCATGGACAAAGGTGCGATTAAACAACGCCCTGGCGGCGGGGTAGAAAGCATACCAGTAAATTCCCAGCAGGGCGGTAAGTTGCGGCTGCCAGAAAAATAACAGGACTACTAAAACGGTGCGCACCACATAAGAAAATGGGCGGCGTCCCCGCAGATATTGATTGGTTAAATGCGGGTACTCAATGCGACTGACCATCAAGCCGGAAAGTACCAGTAACATCACCGGCATCAGATACGGGAAAGCTTCGGCTAAAGATACTTGCGCAAAATTCGGCACATGAAATGGGAGAAAGTGGGAGGCATTCGGACGCAGAGCTTCAAAAAAAATGACCGTGGCTCCAACCACGCCAGCGGCGCCGGGAGATGGTAAACCTCGAAACACCAGATGCGATTCGACACCGGGCGCATTATGCGTGTTAAAACGCGCCAGCCGTAAGGCGGTGCAGGCCACATAAATAGCCGCAATCATCCAAAAGAATCTTCCATCGACGCTTTCCGCCAGTGGGTTAATAAGATTTTCCGCATGACTTGGCGGAACTAGCGCCAGAAGATAGGCAATGATCTTCAAGCTCAGGAAGGCTGGCACAATACCAAAACTTACCACATCGGCCAACGAATCAAGCTCTGCTCCAAAATCACTGGTGGCACGGGCCAGCCGGGCCATGCCGCCATCCAGCATGTCAAAGCCCATGGCTCCGAAAATCAGATAGCCAGCGATAGCGAAGGCTCCTGTATTACCGGGTGATCCTGCAACCGGCAAGGAGGCATACCAGATCGCGGAAAAACCACACAGAAGATTCCCCAGCGTCATGAGTGTCGGTAAAACGGAAATACGCCGCCGTAAACGCCCGCGGACAGATTCCTTGCGTAACGAGCGTGGATCACGATAGCGCATGGGCTCTGGCCGATCTAAATTACCTGAACGCAACATTATCAGAGCAGTATACCTCATCCATAGTCTGAGGAAAACCTCCTTTTACGCAACGACTGTAGATAAAATGCGATAAAATTTAAGGTTTTCATCACCCCGCCTTATGCCCTTAACATTACCCACATCTTTTGAGGTAAGATAGTTGATAGGAAGTATTGTTTTACAAGGATGGATAAACAATGTCGATGGATCGGCACAGTTGGGCGGAAGGGCATTTCGGACGGGCGGAGTTGGG
>JBMFGW010000109.1:0-12723 GCA_049977145.1 Phycisphaerae bacterium | reverse complement strand
AACTCTTTACCCAGCCGCCGGCTTGGGCACCGGGTTGAATGTAGCAAGTGCATTACGCCGGAAAGGCCGTAAATCAAAGCTTTTTGCTCATGACAGGGGGAAGTTAGGCTAAGTTAACTCGTATTCCCATTTTTTTCATAGGTTTAGCCTCCGGCGCGATTGCCTACACCGGCCTTCGGTCGTGTGCGGGGCCATGCTATTGGGGCAGAATCGACGGACAATCAGGTTTGGGGGCTGCCAAGACCATAGCATAAGTCGCGATGGCAAATGCGCTTTCGGCTTAACTTAGTGCCATTAGGGGCGTACTGCTTTCGGTCAAAGCGCCGGAAGCAAGTTGACACTCAATCTCAATACGGGTATTATTTTTCTTGAAAATTGCCGAAGGCGTCATCCACCAACAACTTTGGTGCGGTTGACGTAATGTTCAGGGCATGGCGCGCGTAGGTTTGGGATGTTTCTGATATGATGCTCGGCATGCCCGCAAAGCAGGACAATAATATCGCTTCCTTGCCACCCGCGGTTATCACCGACCACAAGGGGTATACTGCTGACGCTTTGTCGGCATCAGTAAAAAGATCGCCCGGGTTGCCGGTTTGGAAAATGCTTTTATTGGTGGCGGGGCCGGGGCTGGTGGTGATGTTGGCTGATACCGATGCCGGCAGCGTCATCACCGCCGCGCAAAGCGGAGCGCAATTTGGTTACCGCCTGCTGATGCTGCAAGTGTTATTGATTCCAATTCTGTATATTGTGCAGGAATTAACCGTACGGCTTGGCCTGGTCACGCAGAAAGGGCATGGCGAACTGATTTCCGCAACCTTCGGCAAAGCCTGGGCGTGGTTATCCATTTCCACGTTAATGGTATCCTGTATCGGCGCCTTATTAACTGAATTTGCGGGTATTGAAGGCGTTGGGCGACTTTTTGGAGTTGCTCCCTGGGCCAGTATAGGTCTGACGATTGTCTTCATGGTCGTGGTGGTGGGAACCGGAAGTTATCGGCAAGTTGAAATTGTGGCCATGCTTATTGGCCTGTTCGAACTGGCTTTTGTGGCCATGGCTGTGGTTTCGCATCCTTCGCCCACGGCCATGCTTGCCGCCATCGCCCACCAACCTGTTCATAGCGCCGATTACCTCTTTCTGATAGCCGGTAATGTAGGCGCGGTGATTATGCCATGGATGGTTTTTTACCAGCAGTCGGCAGTGGTGGACAAAGGATTGAATATAAGCCATATCAAGCCTGCCCGCCTCGATACGATGCTGGGGGCGCTGGTAACGCAGATTATTATGGCGTCGGTGCTGGTACTGACTGCGGCGACAATTGGCAAAACTAAGCCGGATGCGTCACTAAACACGGTGCAGCAAATAGCCACCGCGCTAACGCCGATATTGGGAAGTTTCTGGGGACGGGCGGTATTCGCATTAGGCATGTTGGGAGCGGCCTGGGTGGCGACCATCGTGGTGTCTCTAACCGCGGCATGGGGATTGGGAGAAGTGACTGGTTATAAAAGATCGCTGGCGAATCATCCTTTTGAAGCACCATGGTTTTATGGTGTGTATCTGGCCTGCCTGCTGCTGGGAGCGGGAATAGTTTTATCCGGAATGAATCTGATCCGCCTGACGGTGGGGGTGGAAGTGATGAATGCTTTATTGCTGCCGATTGTGCTGGGATTTCTTTTTATGCTGGCCCGCAAGGCGTTGCCCGACCCATGGCGGCTTAAAGGCCTTTACGCCTGGGTGGTGGGTGGGGTGGTGATCTTGACCACTGTGGTGGGTGTATACGCCGGTATAGCCGGATTGTGGAAATAAACATTTAAGCTTCGCCGTTGCAGCCACTGTGCGCACGGCGGCAGACCGAGCCGCGACCGTAAGGCAGCGGTACCGCGGTGCGCGGTTACCTTGTGGGTTTGTTGACTTGTCAGGTTATGGCGTTTAGTCTGGGATAAAATGGGTGGGGTTGTGCATTATTCCGGGGTTTCCGGACATGCCATCGCAGCGGTAATAGAGGAGTTTTTGTGGTGTTTTCGCAAAAGACAAAAAAGTGGTTGATGCGTCTGGCGGCGGCGATGGTGGCCGGAGGCTTGTTTTTAACTTTCGCCAATATGACCCGATTGGACCGCGCTGCGGGCCAGGCAACCAGTCCGGTCCAGACGCCTGCCGGTGCGGATTTGAAGCGGGCGATGCAGAATCTGCAGGAGGCCATGCGCTCCCAAAGTCTGCAATTGCAAGCCGTTCTGGGAAATCACGATTTGGGGGACGTTATTAACAACCCGACGTTGCGGCAAAAGCTGGCCCCGAAGATTCTGCCGCTGATGCAAACGATCATTGATAAGTTTGATGTATTTATGAAGCGCTATCCGCAAATGGCGGGTATGCTCCGCGATGTGAAATATCATGAACTGGCTTTGATGCAACTGCTGGGGGATAAAAACGCCGCTGCGGCCATTACCACCGGCCAAAAAAGTAAAAATATCAAGGTGGCGTTTGCGGCCAGGCTGGCCGAACTTGAAGTTCACTGGCACCGTGGTGGAACGAACGCCGCGGCGCAGACCAAAATTTTGAATCAGATTCAGTCTCTGGTGAAAGCTGATCCGACTAATGACGACCTCACCGCGGTGTTGCTCGGATTTATGCGGTCCGGACCGGTTTCTCCCGCTATTGCGGCGCGAATTAAAATGATCGTCACCACGGAATTGAAAGGCCCTTATGCGTTAGAACTCCAGCAGCAGCAAGACGCCCAGAAAAAGCTGAACGATAAACTCCATTCGCTGAAAAATAAACCCCTGATCATCACGGGCACGCAAGTGGACGGAAAGCCTTTCAGCAGCGCCGGTTGGAAGGGGAAGGTGGTGCTGGTTGATTTCTGGGCCACCTGGTGCGGCCCCTGCCGCGCCAGTTTGCCGCATGTGGAGGGCCTTTATCAGAAATATCATTCTAAAGGGCTGGAAATTGTAAGTATTTCCAATGATAACAGCGTTGCCGCGCTGAAGGGTTTTCTCAAAAGCCATCCGCAGATGTCTTGGACCCAGTTATTTGACGCCAAACATCCGGGTTGGAGTCCCATGGCCGCGAACTTTGGCATCAGCGGAATTCCGACGCAATTCGTCATTGACCGGCAAGGGGTTTTGCGCCACATCATTGTAGGCTATTCGCCCAGCCTGGCCGATAAATTAACAGCGGATATTAAACCACTGTTAAAATAGGTTTCGCCGATGCGGAAATGCCGACAGTGCTGTGGAACTGAACAATTATGACCAATCAACATTATTGGAGAGTGCTGGGATGCTGCACGCTGGCCTTGACCTGTGGCGTCAGTTTGACGACAGTGGCCGCAGCAGCGCCAGCGGCCAATACGGCGGTTATCTCGGCAGGGACGCGGCATGTTCCGGCCGGTGTCGCGTTTTATGCGGGATGGGCCGGCCCGACACAAAACTGGCCGGGCTATAAATCATCACGCCTTGCGTTAGTTCTTCCCCATAGCCACATTGCGGATTTTTTCACGCAGGATGCGCCGGCTATCATTGCCGCATACGCGCGGGGCAACCGTCTCACAATTCAAAACGCCCGACATGCCGGTCAAATCGCCATGTTGTTTTTCAACCACCCATTTGCACTGTACGCTTTGCCAATATCCAAAGCGTCGCCAAATAAACTCGCGGTGGGTTTAATCCTGAAGGCCGGTAAGAATCGCAACAAGATCATTGCGGAATTAAAAAACCTGCAACCGCAGGTCGGCCCGCCCCCAACTGCGGCGCCAGGATTTGCAACGGTCGGTGCGGTTGGGCCATGGGTTTACGATTTTATCAATCCCACTGCGACTATGTTCACGGCGTTGCGGGGGCAAGGTAAGTTACTGGCTTTTGATTCCCGGTTTCAGAAAACCATGGCCCAAGGCGTTAAGCGTCCGGTCGGAGCGGTTTATATCAATTGTTCAACCGCGCTTGGCGATGAAAGAGTACTGGCCTCTTATGCCAAAGGCAATGCCCTGGTGGGAAAATTCCTTACCCGTCTGAACCCGCAACCGCCATCCGTGGCCTATCGCACCTGCGCCATGACTGGCGGGATTGTCGATGGCCAATGGCGGCAGGATAGTTTTCTGGCCTATGCGCATGGGCTGGCACACCGTGGCCGCGCTATGTTGCTGTTAAAACTGGTTCCCGCCAAGGCTCTTAGTGCCGCCGTTTTTCATCTCAATTTAACTGCGGTTGCCGATGCTGTTCTGGCTGCCGCCAAAGCCGACCGCCAGGGGCGGCAGGTTAATGAGGCTTTACAGACCGTCAATGAGATGACCGGCGTGGACCTGCGGCAGGACTTGATTCGTTCAATGGGGACACGGTGGCTGATGTATGAATTGCCCGCACCCGGCAAACCGATATTCAATGGCTATGTGGTGCTTAATCGCCTGCGGCATCCGAATCGCCTTATGCAGGCACTGGCGGTGCTGATGCCCGTGGCGGCGATGGGCGGCAACGCCATGGTCAAGCAACATGGGGCAACGGGTACTAAACTTACGCTCAATTCCGTACAAATGGGCAATGTGACCATTAATGAAGTGGGTACCGCGGCGGCCAAGCTGTATTACGCCATTGACAACAACAATTTTTTCATCACGTTGAACCTCCAGACCATGCGCGCGGCTATTAAGCAGAATTCCGCGAAAACATCGCTTATTGATAATCCCGTTTTCCAGCGTGTCATGGCCGAACTGGGCAATCCGCGATCACCGACAACCATTAGTTTCAGTAACTCCCCAAAACTCCTTACCGCCGGATATCAGCTGCTTACGCAAGATCTGTCGAGGCTTCTGGCTTTGGCGGGTATACAACTGCCGGTGTCGCTCAAGCAACTTGCTCCGCCCTTAACCGATCTGGCGGCCAGCATTGAACCGTCCGGATCGGTGGGCTGGTTTGATCACGCCGGCTGGCATAAACGAAGCATCAGCGCGTTTCCTCTGGCGGGTATTTTTACCGCGCAATGTCCCAGCCATTATCTCGGATTATTTTCCGCCGCCCTCGCCGGTCAGACTTCCGCTCGCAAGATGTCCTCCCCGCCTGCCACATCACGTTAACACTACAGCGCGACATTTCCGGGCAATCGCGCTCCCGGCCAATGGCGCGCTGTAGCATTAAATTCCGGACACCTGTAACTTTGTGCATCCTGCCGCGTTTAACTGACTGTAGGAAATCGCTACGGTATGTCATCGGATGTTCCGATGGCCCGTACAATGCGTTTTCCAAGAATTTCAGGAGTTTTTTATGCGTAAGTTGGTAGTAGCTTTACTGGCGGTTTTACTGGGCGGAGCAATGGCTCTGGCCGTGCCGCAACTCGTGCAGGCGCGGCCCGCCGGCGGCACGGGGCCTACCGGAACCCTGACCGGAAAAGTCGTGGATTCCAGCGGCAATCCGGTCAGTGGCGCCATTGTTCGGGTGATGCGGATCCCCGGTTCCGCCGGGCATCGCCATGGTCGTCCGCAACGCCCGCAGCCCGGACAAACCATCTGGCACAAAAACGTGTTTGGCGTTACCAAAACCGCCGATGACGGTACTTTTACCGTCAACAATGCCCCAGTTGGTAAGTATCGCGTCGGGGCCTTTGATCGCGGTGTCGGGGTTGGTCACATTAGAAAGCCCGTAGCGGTGGCAATCGGCGCCGTTGCGGATGCCGGAACAATTACCCTGCAAAAAGCTCGGCGCGGTCGTGGTGGACCGCCCAGGCGATAAAGATCGTTTCTGCATGAGACTCAAGGGGGCGGTGCTTGACACCGAAGTGCTTCGCTGAGCCATAATGCTAAAGTCCCGATCTCCTTCTTAACGGCTCACACCTTCACCATGCAGAGCAATAATCTGGTCCCGTAGGCTAAAACCCTGCGGGACTTTTTTTATTCCATTTATCGTCGCTTGACTTTATAGTTAAATAAGAATATAAGAATGTATTGGTATGTTGTTGGTCGGTTCGCATCAAGCGTTCCGCCTGGCTATAATATGGAGTCTTTAGGGCCGGAAGTCGTAACCACTTTTTAGCGACCGTTAAAACATGTGGTTGATTACCACAAACACACGGCGGCATGGTAAGACGGATGGTCGGTTGTTTTTTTTTGAGGTGTTCCATGACTATTGAACGTGGTGTGCGTATTGTGGCCGGCATTATGATTCTCATCAGCGCGGCCTTGGCATTTTGGGTCAGCCAGTTGTGGCTGATTCTCACGGCGCTTATCGGGCTGCACCTAATCCAATCCGCCTTTACGGGTTTTTGCCCCGCGGAAAAAATTCTTGGAAAATTCGGGTTGAAATAACAACTACGGGCCAGCCTATCCTGTTCCCTGTCTGTTGACTGAAAAATATGCTGTTTGTTGGGGATTGTTTACCATGACAGAACGCCAATTTCAGATAAAAAAACTCTTGCCTATTTTGGCCCGCGCGTTGGGTATGGTTCTGGGCCTTCTTCTGATCGTCAGTTTGATGCTTTGGATGACCGGGGCGACACGTCGGAAAATTCCACCCGGATCCCGCCCGCCGGCAGTTCCGGTGGCCTATCGCGGCCCATCCGCTGTCGCGCATATCATAGCGGTGCCGAAAAACATCCGTGCCGTGGGTACCATCAGCCCCATTGAGCCGGTGGTGTTGACCCCGCGGATTGTCGGGCGGATTATTTTCAGTCGCCTGTTCGCTGGAACCACCGTGCACAAGGGACAAATTCTAGTGCGTCTTGATGACGCGCAGTTGCAGGCCCAATTGGCACAAGCCGTGGCTGCAATACGCCTGGCCAGAGCGCAACTGCGACAAGCCTTGATCGACCAGAAGCGGGATAAAAAACTTCTGGCCACCGGTGATGTTACCGTTGAATCCATGGATTTGGCGAATACTGCGGTAGCTTCCGATCAGGCCAATTTGGCCCGCGCCTTGGCCGGAGAGCGGACGGCCCAGACGGTTTTAGGCTATGCCACGATTCGCTCCACCATTAACGGCATTGTAATGCAGAAATTTGTCAACGTGGGCGATACCGTTATGCCGGGTCAGATGCTGGCGAAAATCTATGATCCCCGCCAATTGCAGCTTGATGCGGTTGTACGCGAGTCCCTGGCGGCGGATTTACGACTGGGGCAAAAACTGCTGGTACATCTTGAAGGGTTCCATGCCGTCGTGCCAACACACATTCGGCAGATTGTGCCGCGGGTTAGTGCGCAATCCCGCACGTTCATCGTCAAGGCCGCCTCTGATTTTCCCGCCGGGGTCTGGCCGGGAATGTACGGCAATCTGATTATTCCCACCGGGATAGAGAAAATCCTGGTCATTCCCAATTCCGCTATTGAGCATATCGGACAACTGGATTTGGTAACAATTGTGCGGCATGGCCAGTTGATTCGGCAAACCGTGCAACCGGGGCGGCATCTGGGCGCATGGCGGGAAATTCTCTCCGGCGTTGTGGCCGGGCAGCGGGTGACGCTTCCAGCCACCGGATCGCAAATATCAAATTTGAAAGCGCCGATCGCAAAATCAGGCTGTGCTATCAATCCCGCGCTGGCAAATCTGGAATCTCGAATTCCAAATTCCAGATTTCAGCTCTCAAATCCCGAATCTCAAATTTCAAATTTCAAATCGCAAATGAATAATGCCATCATCGGGGAGGTCCGCTCATGAGCACTCCACCACCGGACGCCGGCGCTGGTGAACTGAATTTCATTGAGCGCGTGGTGAAAATTTTTCTGCATTCCAAGCTCGCGCTGGTGCTGATACTTCTGGCCGTGGTTCTCGGAGCGGCGGCGCTGTTGATCACGCCGCGCGAAAAAGACCCGCAGATCAACGTTCCCATGATTGACATCTATGTAAGTTTCCCCGGGCACAGCGCCAAAAGTGTGGAGCAACTGGTCACCACGCCGTTGGAGAAACTCATTTATCAGATTCATGGTGTGGAATATGTTTATTCCACCAGCCAGCGGGATCAGGCCATGGTCACCGCCCGGTTTTATGTCGGGCAGGATGTTGAACGCAGCGTCGTAAAAGTTTACCGCACCATTCAGCAGCATCTTAACCGTGTGCCCGCCGGTGTCACCGGCTGGGTTATCAAACCCGAAACCATCAACGATGTGCCGATTGTCACCCTGACGCTTACCAGCAAAACCGCCACCGCTGTGGCGCTGCGGCAAACCGCCGAGGAACTCGCCGTCCGCCTCGCCGCTGCGCCGAATGTATCGCGTGCGTATGTGATTGGTGGCCGGCCACGGGTGGTCTATGCGTACTTAAGCCCGGCCAAAATGCACGCTTATAATATCACCCCGCTGGAAATCGACCAGGATATTCAGGCGGCCAATGTCACCATGACCGCCGGAAGCTATAAGCGGAACAACAATGAAGTTCGCGTGCTGACCGGAACCGCTTTCGCCAACGCCCGGCAGTTGGGGCATCTGGTGGTTTCCGTTTGGCATCAGCAACCCGTATATTTAAGCAATGTTGCCCGCATCGTTGATGGCCCCGCGGAAGTGAATTCCTATGTCTGGCATACTTGGGGGCCTGCGGCCCGTGTGCATGAAGCCCATGATTTTCCCGGAACGGTTCTCGCCGGCCACGCGACGCGTCAAGTCGGCGCCGCCGCTCCCGCGGTCACCGTGGCGATTGCCAAAAAAGCCGACAGCAATGCGGTTTGGGTGGCCTCGGATGTCATTCATCGGGCTGGGAAACTCGCCCGGGTGATGCTGCCATCCGATATGAACATGATCATCACCCGCAATAGCGGTCTGTCCGCCAATGCCAAAGTTAACGGCCTGATTGAAGGCCTGTTGATCGCCATTGTGATTGTCATTGTACTGCTGACGATCGGGCTGGGCTGGCGGGAATCCATGGTGGTGGCGGTGGCCATCCCGGTGGTTTTCGGCATTACGCTGGCCTTCAATCTTATGGTTGGTTTTACAATTAACCGCGTCACGCTTTTCGCGCTGATACTTTCGCTGGGGCTGCTGGTCGACAACCCCATTGTGGATGTGGAAAATATCAGCCGCCATTTTGCCATGGCGGGTAAAGCCACCCGCATGATCGCGCTAAAGGCGATTTCTGAAGTCTTACCGCCGCTGATCGTGGCGGCGCTGGCGGTCATTTTGTCATTTATTCCCATGTTTTTCATCACCGGCATGATGGGGCCGTATATGCGCCCCATGGCGTTCAACGTACCGATTGCCATGTTGGTATCTTTACTGGTCGCATTTACCATCACGCCGTGGCTGGCGTATCATGTACTCAAACACCAATATGCAAAAGCCGCGGCTGCGCCCGGCGCCGCTGCCGCTGCCCATACCCCCGCCGATGTTAAACGGACAATTCGTTATCGTATATTCTCTCCCGTGCTCGGTTCGATGCTCAAGTATCGCGTGGCGCGGTGGGGATTTATCCTGGCGGTGGTCGCCATTACCGTCGGCGCCGTGGCCTTACCGGCCTTACGCATGGTGCCCCTGAAAATGTTGCCATTCAGTGATCAGAGCAATTTGCTGGTGGTGGTGCATGCCCGACGCGGTACGACCCTGCAGCAGACCGATGCCGCCACGCGCGCTTTGGTGCATCGCCTGCGCCGCCTGCATGAAGTGGTGGACATTACCAGTTACGTTGGCGTGGGCGAACCGATGGATTTCAATGGCCTGGTGCGGCACTATTTCCTCCGTACGCAGCCCAATGACGCGCAAATTGCCGTCGATCTGGCCGGTAAAAAACAACGGGCCATGCAGACCCATGAAATTGCCCTGCGTATCCGCAACAGTCTTACCGCAATCGCCCGTAAATTTGGGGTGCGTATTCAAATTGTTGAAGCGCCGCCCGGGCCGCCGGTGCTCGATACCATTGTCGGCGAAATTCATGGTTCTCCCGCCACCAGCTACCACCAGATGCAGTTGGCCGCCCGCACCTTGCGCCATCGCCTGCTGCTGGAGCCTGATGTGGTGGATGTGGATGATAGCGTGCAGGCGCCGGAAAAACAGGTGGTATTTGTCACCGATAAGCGTAAGGCGGCTCTTAATGGTGTGACCACCAGTGAAATTTCCCAAACCCTGGCCATGGCGTTGGGCGGACAGATTGCCGGAACTATTCACGCTCCGCGCCAGCGGCAGCCGCTGAATATCATCCTCCGGCTGCCTATTTCCCGGCGTTCCAGCCGCCACGATTTATCCAAAATATTTGTCCGCGGTTCCGGTGGCGCATTGGTTCCCCTGGCGGAACTTGGGCACTGGAAACAGGATTTTGCCGGTGAAGCCATTTACCATAAAGATTTGCGCCGCGTTGTATACGTCTACGCTGACACCGCGGGCCGTCCACCGATTAACGCCATTGTTGACGTCGAAGCTGATCGCCTGCCCGATGCCACCACTCCCGCCATCGCGGGCATGACGCATATCGGCAGTGGCTGGATTTATGAAGTTAAACCACGCCCGCTGGCGGATCGCTCTTTTTTTCATAACGGTTCCGGAATCGCCTGGCAATTTGCCCCCGGTCTGAATGTCAATTTTGACGGCGAAGGGGAATTGCGCATTACCGAGCACGTATTCCGCGATCTGGGCCTGGCTTTTGCCGCCGCCATGGTCGGCATTTATATACTGCTGGTAGCCCAAACCGGGTCTTTCTTTTTGCCGCTCATTATCATGCTGGCTATCCCGCTGACCATCCCCGGCGTGATGCCCGGTTTCTGGATATTGAATCTATTGACCGCGCATACGGTCGGCGGTTATCCCGATGTGGTATTTTTCACCGCTACCGCCATGATCGGCATGATCGCGCTGGCCGGTATCGTCACGGGCAACTCGGTGGTTCTCATCGACTTTATTCATCGCTCGCTGGCACGCGGGCAAAGTTTATATGATGCGATTCTCGAAAGCGTCGTGCTCCGAATGCGCCCCATTCTGCTTACCGCCGCCTGCGCCATGTTTTCATCAATTCCAATTTTGACCGATCCGATTTTTTCCGGCCTGGCTTGGACCCTGATTTTTGGCCTTTTTGCTTCTACCATTTTCACGTTGTTGGTTATTCCCGTGACGTATTGGATTATCTTCGCCAATCGCCCCGGCCATGGCGCGGCGGTTGCGGCGGAATAATAGTCGGCGTCCACACCGCCGCAAACATTCAGCCAATCGACCAACCCTCTGCCGCCGCGGACCATCCTGGTTCTTTACACGCCGGTCGCGTGCCGATAAAAAAACCGGGCGCGTTGGCGCGCCCGGCTCGCTGAATTATTGACGTTATGAATCCGACGGCTTACATCGTGCTGAACTTATAAATGGTCTGCTGAAAGTAAGCCTCTCCCGGATTCAGCACGGTGGATGGAAAATTGGGTTGATTGGGAGAATTGGGATAATGCTGTGTCTCCAGGGTAATGGCTCCATGGTATGGATAATTTCCACCGATACCTTTGATCGTCCCGTTGAGGAAATTAGCGGTGTAAACCTGTAGACCCGGCTGCGTAGTGTAACAATCCAGCACGCGGCCAGTTTCAGGTTCCTGAATCCGGGCAGCGAAAGCCAATTTCTTTTCATCCTGATTGTTCAGGCACCAGTTCATGTCATAGCCGTAGGGTACTTCATCGAAAGCAATGTTGGAAGTTCCTTTGTAAACGGGTTTCAGCCGCGTGGATAACGGAACGGGCTTGCGGAAATCATAAGGCGTTCCCGCCACCGGCGCCAGTTTACCAGTGGGGATCAGCACCTTGTTGACCGGCGTGTAATGATCCGCATTAATGGTCAGCACATGGTCCAGCACCTGCGTGCCCGGTTTGTCCAAATTGAAATAGGCGTGATTGCACATGTTAATGACGGTCGGCGCATCGGTATTGGCGCGGAAGTGTACAATCAATTCATTTTGTTCGTTCAATAAATAGGTCGCCGCGACTTCCACATCACCGGGAAAGCCGTTTTCCATGGCCGGACTAAACAGGTTAAACCGCACGCCGGGCGCGCCCAATTGGGTTACTTCAGTGGCGGTCCAAACTTTCTGATCCCATGAATGCGGGCCGCCGTGCAGCGTGTTCGGATAGGGCGTATCATTGATCGGCAGATGGTACGTTACGCCATTGAGCGTAAATTTGCCATTGGCGATGCGATTGGCATACCGGCCTATGGTAGCCCCAAAATAAGGATCCTTCGCGTGTGTGGTCGCATACGCAGCCAGGTTGTCGAATCCCAGAATAACATCACCCGGATTGCCGTTGCGATCCGCCGCCAGTATGCGCTGCAGACGGGCGCCATACGTAATAAGTTGCACGATCATTCCATTCGAATTCGTCAGAGTGTACTGATACACTTTTTGACCGTCCGGCAGCGTACCAAAAAGCGATTTGTACATGGCGCTCTTGTGCGGCAGACTGCTGATATCCGTTCCCGGCATACTCTTGCAACCAGCCAAGGCCCAGGCGGCGGCGGTGCCAGTGGCGGCCAGAAAGGTGCGGCGGGACAGTTTTCGCGTATTGTTGACTTGCTGTGGCATCGGTGGATACCTCCATAAAAGAAACTAAGACACAAACCAATTGTATAGAAATATATGCCGAGGCAACCATTTCGGCAAGAGACCGAAGTTAGAGAACACCGCGGTGATAACCCGGTGGTTCGTCTCCGCGCCGTGAACGATTCGCCCCCGAGCACCGTGGTGATAACCCGGTGGTTCGTCTCCGAGCACCGCGAATGGGTCGTCCCGAGCACCGCGCTGATAACCCGGTGGTTCGTCTCCGCGCCGTGAACGATTCGCCCCCGAGCACCGTGGTGATAAC
>JBMFGW010000108.1:0-13048 GCA_049977145.1 Phycisphaerae bacterium | reverse complement strand
GCGTTTCGGGAATGCGGCCAAAAACTGTAACGCCGGTGGCCGCAGGCGCATCGGAGCAGACCATCCATAATTGTGCGGTGGGAAGCGCGGGCAGAATATCACGCGCGAAAAGTTCCATCAGGAGCTTGCCGCGCTTGCGGTTGCCAAAAGTCCCGACGAAAAGAATCGTAGGGACGAGCGACTTCGCTGGCGCTGCGCTGCTCTCAATGACCAATGAGCAATGATCAATGATCAAATTATTCGGATGCGCTTCGCTTTCATTCCGTCCAGCAGGGTAAACCTGCCGGCTCGCGTCTTCTAACTCCTCACTCCTAACTCCTAACTCCTCGCCCGCCTCCCCTTCCTCTGTGGTGAATCCGTCCCCCTTCGTGTCTTTGTGTCTTTGTGGTGAATTCCCCCCGTCGCCCTCTGTGTTCTCTGTGATCTCTGTGGCTCCGTCGTGTGAGGAGTTAGAACCTAGAACCTCGAATCTAGAATTATTCGGAAGCGCGGAGCGTTCAATTGGCGCAGCATCCATATTGCCTTCTGAATGCAAGGTTCTGAATTCTGAATTCTTCGCGGCTGCCGCCGCCGGCGTAAACGCCGCCACGTTCACTCCGTTGGGGATTACGGTTTTCAACCCCGGATAATATTTCAACGTATTGGCGGACACGCATACCGTTTTATCCGCCACCAGTGTTGCCAACACTTCTGCCGCGTACAGCAACAGCATCCGAAGTTTTTCCTTTACCCCCGGAACTTTCCACGCCTCCGCCAGGCAACTGCCGTGCATGGTGCGGATAATCGGCGGCCTATGCCGGCGGGACCAAAGCCAATAATTGTCCCCATGGGCATGGATCACATCAAAGCTGGAGAAATCAATTTTCCGCAGGTTCCAGGCAAAGCGAAACGTCCGCAGGGAATTGCCCACATCCACGCGCTGATAGTCATAAAGCGCACCGTCCGGCTTGGCGCAGGCGCTGAACATGGTAACGCTGTGCCCGCGCGTAACAAACGCATTGGCCATGGCATGCGCCTGGTAGCCGACACCCATCTTGGTCTCGGAGGGAAGATAGAGACTGATCATGGCGATCCGCATGTTCTCGTTCCGAGAAAGAATCTAGAATCTAGAATCTAGGAGTTAGAATGAGGTGCCCCGGCGAGCGGGGCGGTATTTTGTTTTTTTCACCACAAAGACACAACGTGCGAGGAGTCAGAATCTAGAACCTAGAACCTAGAATTATTCGAAAGCGCTGCGCTTGCAGTTTCCGCGGCATGTCCCGGCGCGCCGGGATGCCCATGCTACGTGGTGCCGCATCCGTATTGCATTCTGAATGCAAGGTTCTAGATTCTGGATTCTAGATTCTGGATTCTTATTCTAACTCCTAGCTCCTGGCTCCTGCGTTCTCGGCGGAAGCCGCCGCTGCAGCCGCGTACGCCGCGAGGTATTGCTGCGCAATAACTGGCCAGGCGAATTCTGCGGCGCGGGCTTTTCCCGCTACAGCCAGGTGCTTTCGCAATTCCGGATTCCCGATCAACCGCTGCATCGCGGCGGCGAGTTGTTCCACATTTTCCTTGTCCACCAGCAGGCCAGTTTGGCCATCAAGCACCGCTTCGGGTGCACCACCGGAACGGGTAGCAACAATGGCACAACCGGCCCCCATCGCCTCGGCACAAACAACTGGCAACCCCTCATCGGCGCGGGAAGACAGCACAAAGAATTCACACCCCTGCATGTATCGCACAACCGCAGCGTGATCCGCCCGACCCGGAAAATGCACGCAATCCGCAAGCCCCAACTCACGCGCTAAAGCCTTCAGCGGCTCAAGCTCGGGGCCGTCACCGGCGAGAACGAGCGTGGGAAAGGAGCCAGAACCTAGAACCTCGAACCTAGAATGTTTCGGAAGCGCTGCGCTGGACGAGGAGTAAGAACCTAGAACCTCGAATCTAGAATGCTGCGGAAGCGCTCCGCTTTCAATTGGCGCAGCATCCATATTGCCTTCTGAATGCAAGGTTCTGAATTCTGAATTCTTCGCGGCGTCCGCCGCGTCGTCCCCCTGTTTTTGATCACTGTTCATTGATCTTTGATCATTGAAGCGAAGCGCGGCGTATGCTTGAATCAAAACGTCAAATCCCTTCTGCTTGGCCATGCGGCCCAGGGCGAAAATGTAGGGGGGGCGGGACGAGGAGTCAGAACCTAGAACCTCGAACCTAGAATGATTCGGAAGCGCTGCGCTTTCAATTTGCCCGGCCCCGGCCGGACCACGGCCAGCAGGCTGGCCCGCTAAACCTGTCCCCTGTAACCCGTAACCTGTAACCCCGTCCCCTCGTCCTTCGTGTCTTTGTGTCTTAGTGGTGAATCCCCCGTCGCCGTTGTTCGTTGTTCGTTGTTCGTTGTTCGTTGAAGTAGCAAAGTCCGCCAAGTTCACGCCATTAAACACCACTCTGCCACGATCCCCGAATGGCTTGCCGTAAAATTCCTCCCCGTCCCGCAACGTCTTGCCGGAACACGCGGTGACCAGGTCCGCCCGGTCCAATGATCGCCGCAAAATTTCCTGCGCCTGAGGCGACTTTTGGAATATCTGATTGGCGTCCATGGTCAGTTCGCCCTGCAGCGTGACCACCAGCGGCAAATGGAGCTTCTCCTGCGCAATCATGGCGTAATGTGCGTTGCTGCTCACGCACTGCACGTGCAATATATCAATTTTATGCGAACGCAAAATCGTCAGCATCTCGCGTTCAATGCGCCGATGCGTTAGGTGATAATTGATCGCGGCCTTGGCCGAGCCTTCCGGCAGGCGGAACGGCAGGCGATAAACCGCAATGCCGTCAAGAGTTTCCGTGGCCGGCAAATCCCGTGGCCAACGGTTGGTCAGCACAATCACGCCGTGGCCCTGGCGCATAAGCTCCAAAGCCAATTGGCGGCAAAGCTCTTCAACCCCGCCGAGGGAAGGGTAGAAGGCGGAAGCGAAGATAGCGATATTCATGTTCTCGTTCCGGGGAAGAATCTAGAATCTAGAACCTAGGAGTTAGAATGAGGTGCCCCGGCGAGCGGGGCGGTATTTTGTTTTTTTCCGATGGCCTGCGGCCATGCGTCACGGAATACCCCAAATTCCGGGAACCGGAATTTGCAGGTAAAGATAATTAGCAGCGCAGCTTCATACCCTTCTGACTCCTAACTTCTAAATTCTGCGTTCTGGAGAAAAAAGTTAGAATGAGGTGCCCCGGCGAGCGGGGCGGTATTTTGCTTTTCGCGATGGCCTCCGGCCATGCGTTACGGAGTACCCCGAAATTCCGGGAACCGGAATTTCCACGTAAAGATAATTAGCAGCGCAGCTTCATACCCTTCTAACTCCTAACTCCTAACTCCTAACTTCTGCGTTCTGGGGAAAAAAGTTAGAATGAGGTGCCCCGGCGAGCGGGGCGGTAATTGGCTTTTTTCACCACAAAGACACAACGTGCGAGGAGTCAGAATCTAGAACCTCGAATCTAGAATGCTGCGGAATCGCTGCGCTTTCAATTGGCGCAGCATCCATATTGCATTCTGAGTGCAAGGTTCTGAATTCTGAATTCTGGATTCTGGATTCTAGGTTCTGTCTTCTGGATACTGGATCCTGGCTTCTGTAACCATTCCCGGGCCGGCGATTAATAACTTGTGGTGCAGGTTTTCTTACCTGCATTCGCCACTGCGGCAGACAAGAAAGTCTGCACCACAAAAAAAGATAACCGGATAAAGCCTCCCCGTGAACGGTTACCGGCTTCTGGATTCTGGATTCTAGGTTCTAGGTTCTGTCTTCTGGATACTGGATCCTGGCTTCTGTAACCGTCCACGGGCCGGCGATTAATAACTTGTGGTGCAGGTTTTCTTACCTGCATTCGCCACTGCGGCAGACAAGAAAGTCTGCACCACAAAAAAAGATAACCGGATAAAGCCTCCCCGTGAACGGTTACTGGATTCTAGATTCTGGATTCTGGATTCTAGGTTCTGTCTTCTGGATACTGGATCCTGGCTTCTGTAACCGTCCACGGGCCGGCGATTAATAACTTGTGGTGCAGGTTTTCTTACCTGCATTCGCCACTGCGGCAGACAAGAAAGTCTGCACCACAAAAAAAGATAACCGGATAAAGCCTCCCCGTGAACGGTTACCGGCTTCTGGATTCTGGATTCTAGATTCTAGGTTCTGTCGTCCGTTCTTTGTGTCGTTGTGCCGTTGTGGTAAACTCCCCAACGTCCGCCGCGACCGGTTCATTAAATTGGCGTGCGTCTCACTGCGGAATGGCGCTTTTTCCACTTCGCGGGGTCCACCACACGGCTTTTGTCCGGCTGGTGCAATTTCCGCTGTCTTTCCGCCATCTTTTCCGCGCTGCCATGGCATTGCTTCCACAACTGCTCGCGAATTCGGTGTATCTCAGCAACTATCGGGTCTGTTGGCATGGTCAATCCTCCAAAAGAGAATCGGGGGTCACAATTGTGGGCAGAAAAAATGCCTCTTCATCCACAGATTGCACAGATTTCACAGATTTTGTTTTGGGCGGGGAATTTGGATACACTTTCTTTCGCCGTCGCTAATCTGTGCCCATCGGTGTAATCTGTGGATGTGCCCCCACGTCGCTGCGGCGCTCTACCGTGCGTAACGTTCGTACTCCAGCGAGGTCACGCCGAAGTTGATCAGCAGGCCGACCTTGTAGCCAGTTATTTTTAAGTAATTAAGCAATTGGGCCGCTTCCAATCCGGTAATCAAGGACAACGCTTTGGTTTCAACAATCACTGATTCATAACAAATGAAGTCAGGTTTATAAATTGCGTCCAGCGGCTGCCCTTTGTATTTAACCGGCAATTCTATTTCCCGCTGAAACGGGATTTTGCGGGTCGCTAATTCCACCGCAAGCGATTCCTGATAGACTCTTTCCAGAAAGCCACAGCCCATTTCCCGGTGCACTTCCATGGCCGCGCCAATGATCGCAAAAGTTCTCGCATCCGCCGCCTCAATCATAAATTAATCTCTCCCGTATAAAGACGTTGTCATCCACCGATTATGTTGATTACACAGATTATTTAACGAACCAAAGATATCTCATCACGTCGCCCGTTAATCTGTGTCCATCGGTGTAATCTGTGGATCGGCCCGTAACAGATACGTTGTCATCCACAGATTATGTTGATTTCACAGATTATTTAACGAACTAAAGAAATCCCCCCACGTCGTCGTTAATCTGTGTCCATCTGTGTAATCTGTGGATGGAGATCCTCGATATTCGTCAGTTAGAAGCTTTCCACGCGCAAAGTGGGAAATGCCGCCCGGTAAATTCCCTCGTCGAGCGTCAGAAGCTGGTCTGCTCTTTCAACCGCATAGGCACCAATCAGAAAGTCGGCGAGAATGCGGCGGGGACCTGCGGCACGTTGGGCTTTTCTTCGAGTCGTATACGCCTGAAAGGCATGTCCAGCGGCAATCCAGATTTCCCGCGTTAACTCCCAATCGACTTTAATTCCAGTATCCTTGCAGAATCCATCCATGAACGCCTGGTCGCGGCCCGGACAGGCCAGAAGCTCCGCGAATACGGGCGCGGCTATAATCAATTGTCCGTTGGAAGAGGCATTTTCCAGAGCTGTCTGCGCGTTGGTATTCGTAATTAAGTCCCGGCTCCACAGGGCCACGATTACATTCGTATCAACAGCCGTGATCATCGTCCGCGCGCCTCGCGCGTCCACTTGAGAATATCTTTCCGTCCGTCCGCGATACCCGGATTGCCGATGCCACGGTATTTGGCAAAGCCACGAACAGCTTTGGTTGAGCGCACGCGCACTTCCCGGCCCGTGACCTCAAAGAACAGGTTGTCCCCCGGCCCGACGCCCAGGGTCTGCCGGATGTTCGGTGGAATTTGCACCTGCCCCTTATCACCGATACGAACGTGCGTATTCAACATACACCTCAAAATACCAACTCACACAACCATTATACCATTTTCAGCAAAACAGCGCGGCGCGGCGCTAGACGAGAAGTCAGAAGACAGGAGGCAGAAGGTTTCGGATGCGCTGCGTTTCTGATCATTGATCATTGATCATTGGTCATTGGTCATTGAGTTCCCCTCCATTACCTCCCCTTCCTCTGTGGTGAAAAAAACTACGTGAATTCACAAGAGGTAGCGGAGGTAAGCGGAGGAGAATTGCGCATTTGGTATTTAGCATCTTCTGAATTCTGGATTCTGGATTCTGGCGTCGCGTCGTAACTGATCATTGCTCCTTGATCACTGATCACTGATCATTGACATGGCCGCCTCACTGCGCCTTGGAGGCCACAGTTAACGTCATTCCCATCGCCCGTATCACCGCCAGCAATGTTGTCAGTCGCGGATTGCCCCGCTTGGACAGCGCGCGATAAAGACTTTCCCTTTGTATTCCGGCATCTTTTGCTATTTTGGCCATGCCACCGCGGGCTTCCGCGATTTGGCGAAGCGCGATCAGCAATACCCCAGGCTCATCCGTTTCCTCCATGGCCGCGGCAAGATACGACGCTGCGAATTCGGGGTTGTGCCGAATCTCCGCGATAATGACCTCATCATTGGATACACTGGGTTTGTGTCTCATGGCGCTTCCGACCTTTTTCCAATAATCAGTGAGCAAAGATCAATGAACAAATTATTTTGATCCATTATTTCTGATCCTTTGCCTTCGGAGCGAGGCGTAGCGTCCTGATCGTCGCGAACAGTATCCGAGAAATTTCATCGGCGGCTTCAAGCAGGTCAGCGGCGGTTGCTTCATCCATGTAGCCTGCATCTCGCAGCAGCGAAATCCAGTACTTTGATTCGCGGCATTCCTTGTACGCAATTGATGCCTTACTCGATAGATCGGCACCGGAAATAGCCGCCTCAGCCTCCGCAAGATTGGCTCCAATCGAGGTGCCGCTGCGTACCAACTGCCGCGAAAGGACGAATTCCCGCCGGTTCTTTCGGATGGCATCACAGGCCCGAATAACATTTAGCGCAAACGAGTACGCTTTTTTATACGCCGCGTTATCCCTCAGCATTGCCCTATTCCTTACCTTTGATCTTTGATCTTTGATCTTTGATCTTTGAAACCCGTGGAGCCATTCACCGACGATGACTCGGCCATCGACGGTGCAATAGTGACGCACTTCAAACGTCTGCAATATTGTATCCTATAAGTTACAAAATGTCAACGGTAGGTTTTGCAGGGACGGAACAACGCAACGCGGCGGCGTCACGAATGGGCGTCAGGAAGCGGCATATTGAACCTCCGCGCGGGCCAGCACATCCGAGCGGAAGTACCGGCTCAAGTCCTGGGGCGTGCGAAGGTCTATCCTGCGGCCATCAAATATCTGTGAAAGCTCGTCCGCCATTTCGGAGAGGCGGAAAAAGCCAGGTATGTGTTTCGGATCGAACTCAACAAGAACGTCGATATCGCTCTGCGGACCAAAGTCATTGCGCAGCACCGATCCGAACAGCGAAAGCTTGCACACATGATGCCGACGGCATATCGCGGCAATTTCCTGACGATGCTGTTCTACTTGCTGTAACATGACACCATTATACCATTTTCAGCAAAACAGCGCGGCGATGGACGAGGAGTTAGAACCTAGGACCTAGAATCTAGAATGCTGCGGAAGCGCTTCGCTTTCATTTTGCCCGGCAGGGTAAACCTGCCGGCTCGCGTCGTTAATCTGTGAAATCTGTGTAAGAAGTTTATCTCGTGCGCGCCGGGATTAATCTCTCCCGTATAAAGACGTTGTCATCCACCGATTATGTTGATTACACAGATTATTTAACGAACCAAAGATATCTCATCACGTCGCCCGTTAATCTGTGTCCATCGGTGTAATCTGTGGATCGGCCCGTAACAGATACGTTGTCATCCACCGATTATGTTGATTTCACAGATTATTTAACGAACTAAAGAAATCCCCCCACGTCGTCGTTAATCTGTGTCCATCGGTGTAATCTGTGGATGTGCCCGCCGTTTGCCCGGCAGGGTAAACCTGCCGGCTAACATTATCTTCTTGCTTCTCGATTCCGGATTCTAGGTTCTAGGTTCTAGGTTCTAAATACTAAATTCCCCCCTCCTAACTCCTAACTTCTAACTCCTAAATTCTCCGTCATTGGTCATTGAACCATACACCCTCTCCACTTCCCGCACGGTCTGTTCAATCGTAAATTTTTCCAAAAATCTTGCCCGCCCCGCTTCCCCCATCTTCCGCGCCCGCACCGGATCGGCCAATAGTTCGCCAATCGCTTTGGCCATCGCGTCCACATCCTTCATCGGCACCAATAGCCCCGTCTTCCCATCTTCCACAATTTCCAATACTCCTCCGCCGCGCGTGGCCACCACAGGTTTGCTTTCAACCATGGCCTGCACAATCACCTGCCCGAACGGCTCGGCCGTGGTCGAGGCATGTACCAGCAACGTGCTGGCGGCAATAATCTCCGGAATATCCTTGCGGAACCCCAGAAACTCCACCCGATCAGCCACGCCCAGCGAAACCGCCAACTGCTGCAACTGCCCCAAAAGCGCATCTTCACCAAAAAGAGCCGAGCCAACAATTTGGAATCGACAAGCGGGAAATTGCTTGAGGACAATCGCCGCCGCGCGAATAAAAACATCCTGGCCCTTCCAGGGGGAAATCCGGCCGACGAGAACAACAACAAAGTCTTTTGTTGTTGTTCCGGAGAAGTTAGGAGTTAGGAGATAGGAGTTAGAATGAGGAAGCGCTGCGCTTTCATTCTGCCCGGCAGGGTAAACCTGCCGGCTCGCGTTATCTTCTAACTTCGAACTTCTAACTTCTAACTTCTTCCCGGCAATGGCCGGGACGCACGGGTACACCACCGCCCACCGTTTCCCCTGCGGCAACTTCAGCGTTTCCAGCGTTCCCTGTGAATTGGCAATCACGGAATGCGGAATGTGCCGCAAAAGGAACCGAAACACCTTCACCACTGTTGCCGGCAAATAATCCGTTTCAATACGGTCATGAATATGCCAGATAACTTTTACGCCCGCTAATCGGGCGGCCAAGCCGCCGAGGACGTCCGCCTTGAGGGAATTGCAATGAACAATATCCGGCTTGGCGGCGCGGATATATCGCGCCAGGCGGAGCATAAACGCGGCACTGGTAAATATGGCACCCAACTTGGCCAATGATCCCACTCCCAAACTCCCCCGCCCGGCCCCGCGCACCGCATCCGCCAATGGCAAAACCTCCACCGCCACGCCCGCTTCCCGCAACGCCCCAACCAACGGCCCATCCGCAAACAGCAGCACTGTCGGCACAAACCGCGCAGCATCCAACCGCTGCACCAAGTTCAGCATGGACAACTCGGCACCGCTTAACACGGCGGTGTGGTCAAGAAAAAGAATTTGAACGGGTTTTTCGTCCACAGATTTCACAGATTCCTTTTCAATGACCAATGATCAATGATCAATGATCAGCGATCAAATTTATTCGGAAGCGCTGCGCGTCCTTTTTCTTCTAGATGCTAGGTTCTAGATTCTAGATTCTAGGTCCTAGGTTCCAGATTCTTCGCGGCGTCCGCCGCTGTCGTTGTTCGTTGTTCGTTGTTCGTTGACCGTTGTAAACGCCCGATCACCGCCCTCAGTGCCCCCACGTCCACCACAATATCATCCCCCTCCGTGCGGCAACGCATACTCCCATACGCATTGCCCAAACCGGAGGCCATGCTCATGTACTCCCCGCCACCGTAATCACCCGTGAGTTCCAAAATTGCCGCACCGGGGGCAAACAGAATGTTCGTCAAGCCCGCCCCGTGCATGCCAACAATTATTTTAGCCTCCGCGAACAGCCTTATCTGCTGTGCCAG
Source organism: Phycisphaerae bacterium (assembly GCA_049977145.1). Lineage (GTDB taxonomy): Bacteria > Planctomycetota > Phycisphaerae > WQYP01 > WQYP01 > JAMDCX01. The sequence continues at coordinate 3,241 of JBMFGW010000108.1, read as the reverse complement.
CGTCAGCCCCTCGGGCCGCGTAGTCTCAAAACCCTCCGCTTCCAGCGCTTCGGCTACCTCATCATCATTGGCCACCGACCGCCAGCCCCCCGGCTTGCGGCGGATGTATATTTTGCGTGTCGCCCCGGTTTCTCCCACTCCTGCCGCATCCACTCCCGCCGCCGCCAGGAATTTTCCCCGCAACCACCGCAAACTCGCCGGTGAACACGCCACCCGATTGCCCGGCAACGTTGCCAGAATCACCCCCTCCGCAAATGCCGGCGCGTTGCCCTCCGTCCATTCAATAATTTGCCCGCCATAGCCCAGTAACTCCAAACTTTGGCGGATATACGCATTGCCGCCGGCGCGGATTAATATCTGCGGTTTGGTGTCCGTGGCGGCGCAATAAGCCTCAAGCCCCTGAAGTTGGCCGCAGGATTCCACCATCCAATGGAAATAATTGGGATCCAGGCGACTGACCAATGGAAAAACTTCCCGCCACTGCGGTTCCGTTGGCCTGATCCGGAATTCTCCACCCCGCACAAACGCCAGAATATCCTCATGCCATTCCAAGGCCAGTATCCGCGGCGCATCACGAAACGGCGAAAGCAGCAGTTTCCCGTCGGAAGTCATGGGGGCGGCATGTTTCCCCACCAGCCAAGCCTGCGGCAAGCGTGCAACATGCCCCTGCGGCAAACGGTACCGCGCCGCAGCCATGCGCTGGCCTAGATTCATTCCCCCCTCAGCAAACAGGAATTTGGCCGGGTGAACATTTTGCCGCGTGCCAAAAGCCAAAACTTCAGCCCCGCGAGCGCGCACCCACCCGGATTCCGGCACCATCCGCCGGCGCAGCTCGCGCGGCAACCGCCAAACCGCCGGCCCAAAACGGTGCAGGAGTGCCCGGACAACCGGGAACCGGTAGGCATTGCGAAAAAGCTCTTTCAATGATCGTTCCAATGGGGATTCAGCATGTTCAATGACCAATGGGCAATACTTGCGGAAGTGCCGCGCTTTGGGGAAATTTAGTATTTGGCATTTAGCATTCAGCATCTTCTGGATTCTGGATCCCGGACCCCCTGTTTCCCGCTTCCGGCCTCCCACGGCCGAAATTACTGGGCAATACCGCGACTACTGAACAATGCCGCTATGTTCCCCTTACTTCTGCTCGCCACGGATCATTAGGCAGTCGAACTCTGCCACGGCCAAATCCTCCACAACCACAGGGACGAGGCCGGCGATGGAGAAGCCCGCAGACTCAAGAAAAGAAATGGTTTCCGTCCAGTGGGGCATTTTCTCGTAAAGCGGGATCATGGATATTTCGCACTGGAGGGCGGGGAAGCACCCCAGCTTGTCGCCCAGCCCCTTGAGCACGTGCAGGTCGTAGCCCTGCGTGTCAAGTTTTAGGAATGGCCGCCGCTGCGGGAGACTGGGCACAACCTCCGCCAGCACCTCGTCAAGCCTGCGGACCGCCACGGTTTCTTCCTTCATTCCGGCAGCGTCCGGCCCGAAATGCTGGTCGCAATACGCGCTGGTCTTTAGAAATGAGCTAAATGTCCCAAACCTGGCAACATTAATGCTTGCCGTCGTGTTTTGCTCACCCAGTGCCAGTTGCATGGCTTTCCACAACGGGTCACGGGAACTTGCCTTTGTGAGCTTGGCATACGCAGTGGAGGTCGGCTCAAATGAAATGATCTCGCCGCGATATATACTTCGCACCTCCCCGGCGAACTGCCCCTCATTGGCACCCACATCGACCACGAGATCAATTCTCATCCGGTCGAAGACAAGCTGCCGTTGCAGCATACCATGAAGCGATCCAAGGCTTCCAATCCGGCGTTGGATGGCATCCAGCCTACCGGCACGGAGGGCCAACTGTTTGGCGATTACCTTTAATTTACTCATAAAATTCCATTCCCTGGCATCCTGGTCCTCACGCTACTGAATTTACTGATGATACTGATGATACTGGCCCCTATTGGGGAATTCTGACCAACACCGTGAACATATTGCTCCGTGATCAGTGGCCAGCGGCATTCACCGCCGCCGGGCCGCCCGGCGCAGCTTGCCGGCGAGTGCCCTGGCGCGCTGGCTGGCCCGCACAAGCGCTCTTAAATGCGCAGAGGACCTCCGGTGCATCCCGGCAGCCCAGTGCTCGCCGCTTGCCCGTGGGCGGCCGGTCAGCAGCGAGTTGAGGACCGAGGCAACATTTAATTCGGGGGCGATTCTAAACTCCCCGCCGCCCTCCTGGTTTGTTTCGAATGGGAAATCCCCCCAGTCCCGAGCCTCGGAAGCGCTGGGGTTTAGCCAGAACTCGCGGGCCACGGCGTCGACCGCATGCGAGCTCCCGACCACCAGGTCATCGGGCGTGATGGCCGCCGCCACATGGTCCGCAAAAAGCCCCACCGTTTCGTGCACCAAGCCCGTGCCCCAGGCCAGGGCCTTTTCGTTTCTGGCCTCCCGCAGAACCGGGCGAACCAGATCCGAGCCGGAATAACCCAAGCAAACCCCCTCTGTTCCCGCACAGAACATCTCAACCATGTGGCCGAACCGATCGGGGATGTCTGAATACCGCCCGAAACCGCCGACCGAGTCGAAAAGGAAACTGCGACGGGACCCGAAGGTGCACGGAACGGCCCCCGGCATCATCCCGATGTACAGTCCAGAGGGTGCCGGCACACCCGCCGGCGAGAGAATTCGGCCAAGAGATTCCTGGAGGTTGCCGTACCAGCCGACGTCGACGATCCCCCAACTTGGGGCGGTCGCTGTGATCCCCTCCGAGGAGAGGTACCGGAACGCGGCAGCGCTCCGGGAATCGACCTCGGAGAGCAGCAACTCGCGGATCGGCGAGCCCTGACACACCGCAACGAATTGATCGCGATCCCCGTCCGTAATGGGTCGGGCCTGTGGCCAGCCAGCCCTCTCGAAAGCATCCGCCGTGGTTGCCGTGTCCAAGCCAAACTGCGTAAGGAACCGCCGCACCGACGGTATACCCCACCTCGGTATCAACCGGCCGAGGTCGCCCAAGCCGGCGGGGGCTAGTGAGGCCGAGTTCCACGCCTGCCGCCCACCGTATAGATAGCGAAGCTCAACCCCGGTGCGAAGCACCCTTTCGAGCCGCAGCGCCGCGTCAAGGATGATCTGGCCGTCGCGCGAGATGAAGTATAGCCTGCGGACTCCACTTCTTTGGTGTCCGCGCTATGAACCCCGTCTTCCATTGGTAAAAGGAATATGAGAATGTATTGCCGTCGCAAGCACAAGGAGA
>JBMFGW010000107.1:0-13116 GCA_049977145.1 Phycisphaerae bacterium | reverse complement strand
ATCATATATATGACTACACGTCAAGTATTAAAAAAGAATTCCTTGGAGCAAGGGGTATTACTTGGACAGGCTCCTAGTGGCATTGTTTTCCAGATAGCCCTGCACAGTAATGGTGTTACCGCCGGCATCGAAAGTGTTGATAGAGGGCAGGAAGTTGTAGGTAGTTGCTCCAATTTTCTCTGTTCCGTTGCCATTGTCAGTCAAGAGGATGCTGTTGGTAGAAATAAGTGTAGCGGGGCCTGCGGTGGTGGGGTCGTAGGACAGGTTGCCGTTGTTGAGAATAATTGAGCCATTGCCAAAGGAACTGGCGTTGCCCGCACCAGTATTGCTGAATGTGATGGTGCTAAAGTTGAGCGGGGTTAGGGCCGCACCATTGGTCGCAAGATTGAAGCCACCAGAGATGTATGTCCCCGCCGAATAGGTATTGGGAACGGATCCAAAACTAAAATTGCCGGAAATATGCGCTGACATATTTCCTTCCAGCAAGCCGGTGGGCGCCAAGCTCCCGTCGCCGTAGAGGTACAGCTGAATGCCGCCGTTCGCATTTCCCGTGCCGTTGATCGTGCCGGCGATGGACGCCCCCGCGCCGAAATCAAGCGTGGAGCGGATCGTTGTACTCGAGTTGGTAATCGTCGATCCCGCCCCCAGATTCAAATAACTGCCGTAACCGCCTTGGCCAGCCAGATCGACGGTAGCATTCAGCGTTGTTCCAGAAGGCGTTCCGATATCAACGGTGTCGGTAAAGGTCGGGATTGTGCCAAGGCTCCAATTTCCGGCGGTGTTCCATGTATTATTTGGGCTGACGGCTGGACCAACGTACCCATTGTCGGCATCCGCCTGCCGTGTCGGCACGCTGATGGCAAGAGCCCCCGCCACGGCCATTGCGGCGGCTAAGGCCAGCGAGGCACGACCCGCGGCAAATTTATTGGTGCAAAAAGAATTTTTACCACGACCATTACGTTGATTTAACATGGAAACTTCCCCTGAAAAAGTTAAAAAGAATGTAGACGTTCACGGCCTTTTGGCCTACCAGACTCACCACCAATTTTTTCCATGAAATAAATTATGTCCTCAACCCCGGAAAAAAGCAATTGTGCTTACAAGATAAAATTTGGCGTAAGATTTAAGTGTTCTGCACAACCGGATCAAGGTGGTGAGGTTTTCATCAGGTGGCGTTAGCCTGACTTATAGCTAATGACACTATGGAGGGCATAGTTCTTAAACTTCCGGCGGCCATTTAGGAATCTTAGCTCAATGAGCACCGCAATCCCGATGATATTACCGCCAAGGTTATCCACGAGTTGGCAGCAGGCGTTCATGGTACCTCCGGTGGCTAACAGATCATCGACCAGTAGACATTTTTGACCACGCCGGATCGCGTCGCGATGAATTTCCAGCGTGTCCTGACCGTATTCGAGATCATAGGTGAGCGAAACTTTGGCGGCCGGCAACTTGTTGGGTTTACGGATGGGAACAAAACCACAAGATAGCGCCTGCGCCAACGCGGTGCCAAAAATAAAGCCGCGTGATTCCGCCCCGATCACCAATTCAATACCTTGGCCACGAAAGGGATTGGCCAACAACTCCACCGCCAGGGCCAGCCCCGCCGGATCACGCAGCAATGGCGTAATATCCTTAAATACAATGCCCGGTTTGGGAAAATCAGGCACATCGCGTATGAGTTTTTGCAATTCCAGCATATCAGGTCACTCCACACGGGGTATGGCTATAATACGACACGCCTGACATTTTTGTAACCGTGCACGGCCTTTCGGCCTTCCGAACTCGGTATGCGTGCACGGCGGTACCACTCCCTTACGGTCGCGGCTCGGCCTGCCGCCGCGCGTGGTGGATACGCAAAAAACATCGTGCGTGAACGGTTACCATTTTTGTAACCGTGCACGGGTAAGTTTTCCCGGCACACTCCTGGCAGCGAAATATCCAATTCGTCGCGGTAATGGGCGCCGGTAAGAAAACCAGCGCCACAACCCGCAGTCCGTGAACAGCTACAATTGCTTGCGTTTACGGTTTGTTGCCAGCACGAACAATGGCACGCCGCATCTCACGTGATGTTGTGTTCTTTGTCGTATTCCGCTGCGGTCATTAATCCTTGCGGTTTGGCGGAGGATTTGAGTTTGATGAGCCAACCTTTGGTATAAGGATCATCATTAATCAGCGATGGTTCTTTTTTGACATCTTCATTCACCGCCACCACTTCTCCTTCCACCGGCGCATAGAGTTCACTGGTGGTTTTGACGGATTCAATTTCACCAAATGATGCGCCTTCCGCCACTTTGCGCCCGACCGCCGGCAGCTCAATAAACGTAACATCGGAAAGTTCATCCACCGCAAAACGCGTGATGCCGATGGTCAGGATGTCGCCCTCCTGTTTTATCCACTCGTGCGTTGGCGTATAAAGATAATCAACCGGCGAAGACATAAAGTAACTCCTAAAAAAAGATAATCAGGCCCAATTCCAGCGTGGCGCGTGCCGCACCCGCACAAGCTGCGGCAAATATTTAATGGTATGAGCCTGGGATATTCTGGCTAGATACGCCTGTAATTCCTGCTCATTAAAATTTTCTAGAAAGGCCCGTTCGGCAGAACGATTTAACCGGATGATCGCATCCATCATTTCACGTTTACTCATGCGCGACTCCATTCGCATAATCCTGCTGATTTCCAAATCCGGAAATAACCGAATTACTATAGCAAAAATACCCGATACCAACTACCTATAACCTACATAAAGACTTTGCATTATCGGTAAGCTTTCCCGAAAACTTTAATTATTATTCAATTTTTCCGTAACCGTTCACGGACGATGTTTTTTGCGTACCTGCCACACGAGCGGTATTCGTGCGATTTGTGTTGCACGCCCGAAGAGCACCGGATGTGCAATCCGGTGGTGGTGCCGCGGACGGTGACAAACCACCGCATTGGCCATGCGGTGCTCTTTTCACCACCTACTTATAGCTGCTCTGAAAAATCGCCAAACATTCGCAAAAGCGAAATAATATGGCCTTTTTTCATCCTGCGCGGGTGAGGCTTGGCATCATGAGAGGCTAACTCATGCTATAATTGACCTAGTAATCGTGACGATCGGTTCGGCGCGGTTGGTGCGGTGGATTTGGAAATGGTACTCATTGAGGCGCCACCGCCATAGTTCTGAAAGTTCGCGGTGCCAATGGCCGGCGGTTTCAGCAGTCCGTTTGGGTATGAAGTTGCCTGCCTACGTGAATACTTACGAAAAGATGTTGTTAGATAGGAATTGTCTGTGAATGCTCCCGTTTCTCTACCGTTGGTCACTGCGGAGGCCGCGCCAGATTACACCCAGCCGGGGCGGAAACCATCTTGGCTAAGAGTTAGACTCCCCGCCGGCCCGGGGTATAGCCGCGTGCGTGCGGTCATTGATGAACATCGGCTCCATACCGTATGTGAATCGGCCAATTGCCCGAATATGGGCGAATGCTGGGGACGTGGAACCGCGACAATCATGATTCTTGGCGATGTGTGTACCCGCAGTTGTGGCTTTTGCCATATTAAAACCGGTCGCCCACCGATCCTGGATCTTGATGAACCGCGCCGGGTTGCGCAAACCGCGGCGATTATGAAACTTCGACATATTGTCATTACCTCGGTTAATCGCGACGAACTCAAAGATGGCGGCTCGACGATATGGGCTGAAACGATAACCAGCGTACGGAAAGCATCGCCTCATACCACCATCGAAGTACTGATTCCTGATTTTTGCGGTCACTGGGAGGATCTCAATCGGGTATTGGACGCCAAACCGGATATTCTCAACCATAACGTGGAAACGGTTCCCAGCCAATACTCGCGGGTGCGTCCGCAGGCGAAATACCCACGTTCTCTGGAATTGCTTCGGCGCGCCAAAGAGCGCGGGTTTACCACCAAAACCGGCCTGATGCTGGGTATTGGTGAACAGGACCATGAACTATTGCAAACGCTGCGGGAAATTCGCGCCGTCAAGGTGGATATTCTGACCCTGGGGCAATATTTGCAGCCCACCCGCGCGCATCTGCCCATTGCCCGCTGGGTCACGCCTGAACAATTTGTGCATTGGAAAACTATCGGCCTGGAGCTGGGCTTTTCCTTCGTGGAATCCGGCCCGCTGGTGCGCTCCAGCTATCACGCTGATGAACAGGCCCCCACCGTATAGCACGACCGCGTTAGTCCAATTCTCCTTCCACCACCGGGGCGCCGGCTTGAAACGTAAAGCGACCATGGCGGTCGGCATCGATGCGGATGGAGCCGCCTTCGGGGAATTCGCCGTTGAGCAGTTTTTGCGCCAACGGATTTTCAATTTGCTGCTGGATCAGCCGCTTGAGCGGTCGTGCGCCATACGTCACGTCATAACCCCGTTCGGCAAGTTCATGGCGGGCTTTGTCACTGAGGACCAGGCTGTGGCCCCGTTCCGCCAGCCGCCGTTCCAGATGGTGCAGTTGAATGCCAACGATGGCGGCGAGTTGCTCTTTTTGCAGGGTATGAAAGATTACGACTTCATCGACTCGGTTGAGGAATTCCGGGCGAAAATGCTGCTTAAGGACTTCCCTTACGCCAGCTTCAATTTCCCAGTCAGCCCCTTTCTTGGCGGTTATTTCCTGAATCATCTGGGATCCCAAATTACTGGTCATGACAATGAGGGTATTTTTGAAATCCACCGTGCGCCCCTGCCCATCGGTTAAACGTCCGTCATCAAGCACCTGCAAAAGTACGTTGAACACATCGCGGTGCGCTTTTTCAATTTCATCAAACAAAATCACGCTGTAAGGACGGCGGCGGACCGCTTCGGTCAATACGCCGCCTTCTTCATAGCCCACATATCCCGGCGGAGCGCCGATGAGCCGGGCCACGTTATGCTGCTCCATGAATTCAGACATATCAATGCGTATCATGGATTCTTCGGTCGCAAACAGAAACTCCGCCAACGCCTTGCATAATTCCGTTTTTCCCACGCCGGTCGGTCCTAAAAACATGAAACTACCGATAGGCCGGCGTGGATCACCCAGCCCCGCCCGGCTGCGGCGCACGGCGTTACTGACGGCCTGCACCGCTTCATCCTGTCCAATGACCCGCCGTTGCAGAAATTCCTCCATGTGCTGCAGGCGTTGCTTGTCGCCTTCCAGCATTTTGGTTACCGGTATGCCGGTCCACTTGGCGACGACCTCGGCGATTTCCTCCGGGGTGACTTCCTCACGCACCATGGATTGACCTGATTTAAGGATTTCCTCCAACTGCTTCTGGCGGGCCTGTAATTCCGATTCCAATTGCCGCAATTCACCGTAACGCAGGCGGGCGGCCTCCTCCAGTTTCCCCTGCCGCTGGGCTTCTTCCAACTGCGTTTGCGCCTGCTGAATTTTTTCCCGTACCGCCTTGATGCCACGCAACACCCCGGATTCACGTTCCCACTTGGCCGTGAGTTCGGAATTCCGCTCATTAAGATCGGCCAGGAGTTTCTGATTTTTTTCCAACTGCCGCCGCGCCGCCTCGTCTTTTTCTTTTTTCAAAGCTTCACGCTCCACTTCCAACTGCATGATGCGTCGTCGTAGATCATCAAGTTCCGCGGGCATGGAATCATTTTCAATCCGCAATCGGCTGGCGGCCTCATCGACCAGATCAATGGCCTTGTCCGGTAAGAAACGCTCGGTGATATAGCGGTTGCTTAAAGTCGCCGCCGCCACCAGGGCGGAATCCTCAATGCGCACTCCATGGTGCGTTTCATACCGTTCTTTCAAGCCACGCAAAATGGCGACGGTGTCCTCCACCGATGGCGGCGCAACGGTTACCGGCTGGAATCGTCTTTCCAAAGCCGGGTCTTTCTCGATGTATTTGCGGTATTCATCCAGCGTCGTAGCACCAATGCACCGCAATTCACCCCGTGCCAGCGCGGGTTTAAGCAGATTCGATGCGTCCATGCTTCCTTCGGCGCGGCCCGCTCCCACCACATTGTGCAACTCATCAATAAACAAGATCACTCCCCCGGCGGATTGTTCCACATCTTTGAGTACCGCTTTGAGACGATCCTCAAATTCACCGCGGAACTTCGCCCCCGCCACCAGAGACCCCATGTCCAGGGCGATGAGTTTTTTATTTTTCAATCCTTCCGGCACGTCGCCGGCCAAAATACGCTGCGCCAGGCCTTCCACAATCGCGGTTTTACCAACGCCAGGTTCACCGATGAGTACGGGATTATTTTTACTGCGGCGGCTAAGTACCTGCATACACCGGCGAATTTCCTCATCGCGGCCAATAACCGGATCCAGTTTTCCCTGCCGCGCGGATTCCACCAGATCGCGGCCATACTTCTGCAGCGCCTGATATTTATCCTCGGGATTTTGATCTGTCACACGCGTATTACCGCGAATATCCTTCAACGCCGAAAGAATGGCGTTTTTGTTCACGCCCAATGCGGTCAAGACTTTTTTGGCCGGTGAACTGGAGGCGACTAACCCGAGCAACACATGCTCGGTGGAGAGATATTCATCCTTCAGTCGATCCGCTTCTTTCTGTGCTACCGCCAGAACTTCACTGACATCGCGGGCCATGCCCAACTGTGCCCCACCGGATACACTGGGCAGACGATCCAGTTCTGCGTCCACAGCGGCCTCTAGCTGGCCGGCATCCACTCCTAACTGCGCCAGCAGCGGGCGTATCACGCCTTCCTTATCCGCCAGCAGGGCGGCGAGCAGGTGGATGGCGGTAACCTCACCATGCCGCTTTTCTGCGGCCAAACTTTGGGCATTAGCCAGTGCTTCCTGCGTCTTGACGGTCAATTTATCGAATCGCATATAAACTCCTCTGGTGGGCTTTCTTATAAAGTCCCCATTGGAGCGGTTAACAAATGCCATACCAGCAATTAAAACCACTAAAAATTTACTGTTTGTGGCTTTTTTGTTATCCATAGGCAAGACCTACTGCCGGTATGGCAGGGAGAATTCAACTTTGCCGGGTGGTAGTACAAGAACGCCGCTATTTCCCCACGCTGGAAAAAATTGCCGCGCCAACAAGACAGCTAAAGATATTCACAAACATAATTATTGTATGCAAATTTCACTCCCGACAGTTGCGTCCCTATACTGATATATGTAAAAATAGGCAGTGGGCTTCAAAAGTCCTATGATTTCGGAGCATGATGTGGTTATGCAAGATGTTGGCAGTAATGATTCAAATACAGCGTTGGAGGGATTGACTCCTGAATTTCTGCAAAGTCTTTACGACCAATGGAAGCAGAATCCGGAATCCGTTGATTCGCAATGGCAATGGTTTTTCCGTGGCTTCGATTTGGCGGCGGACAAACCTCCGGCCACCCTTGACCACACCGTTCCCGCGCGGACACCGGTGGAAGACAAACCCGATCTGCAGGTTTCCGATTTGATTCACAGTTATCGTGAACTGGGGCATCTGATCGCCGATCTTGATCCCCTGGGTCACAACACGCTTGAACATCCTCTGCTGAATCTCAGTGAATTCGGTTTAAGCGAAGCCGATCTGGAGCGGCCCGTCAACGCGGGAAATTTTGGCGGCGGGGGCCTTGTCCCCCTGCGACAACTCATCACCATGCTCCGCGCCACCTACTGCGGCACATTGGCCGTTGAATATATGGACATACGCGATACGGATCAACGCCAATTTCTTCAGGATCTCATGGAGCCGACTCTCAATAAACCGCAACTGACGGATGCCGATCGCAAATTCATCATGGCGCGCCTGGCGGCATCGGAGGATTTTGAATTGTTCCTGCAGCGCCGGCATCCGACCACCAAGCGTTTCAGCATTGAGGGCGCGGAAACGCTCATCAACCTTACCGATGAAGTAATTGACCGCAGCGCGGAAAATGGCGTTGATGAAATCGTCATTGGCATGCCCCACCGCGGCCGGCTGAATGTATTGGCGCATATCATGCGCAAGCCCTATGAAATGATTATGACGGAAGTGCTGGATCGGCCGCAAAGATCATCCGGTGATGGCGATGTCAAATATCACCTCGGCTACGCCTATAACCATACCACACGCTCCGGACGATTGGTGCATTTGTCGCTTGCCGCCAACCCCAGCCATCTGGAAATTGTGGATCCGGTGGTGGAAGGCATTGTCCGCGCCAAACAGAATCGCAAAGGCGACGCCACCCGCCAGCGGGTGATGCCCATCCTTATGCATGGTGACGCCGCGTTTACCGGGCAGGGCATTGTCGCCGAGACGTTGTACCTTTCCGAATTGGAAGCCTATCGCACCGGCGGTACCGTGCATATTATTGTCAACAATCAGATCGGGTTTACCACCAACCCCAGCGATGGACGTTTCACCCGGTATCCCAGCGATGTGGCTAAAGCCATTCAGGCCCCGGTATTTCATGTCAATGGCGATGATCCCGAAGCCGTAGTACAGGCCGCGCGTTTGGCCGTCGCGTTTCGCCAGCGCTTCAAGGCTGATGTTATTATAGATTTGGTCTGCTATCGCCGGCGCGGCCATAATGAAATGGATGATCCGGGCGTGACCCAACCGGTGATGTACCGTGAAATTTCACGGCACGCCACTACGCGCAACATCTATGCCCGCCGTTTATTGGAAGCGGGGCAGATCACGCAGGCGGAATTGGATGACATGGCCCGTGATGTGCATGACCGCATGGAAAAAGCGCATGAATATGCGCAAACCTTCAAACCCAGTGATGTTCCGCCGCCGGTACACGGCCCGTGGAAAGATTTTTTGAACGTGCCACGCGCGATACGCGACTGGCGGACCGATACCGCCGTGTGCTCACAAAAACTTCTGGCCATCGCCGAGGAAGTCTGTAAATTTCCAGAGAACTTTTCTCCGCACCCCAAAGTTGCCCAGATGTACAAACAGCGGCTTGATGCCGTGCGCAAGGGCGAAGGCATCGACTGGGGTAATAGTGAAATGCTGGCCTTGGGTTCACTGCTTGATGAGGGAATATGGGTTCGTCTTACCGGGCAGGATGTTTGCCGCGGAACTTTCAGTCATCGCAATGCGGTGATCTATGATTCGGAAAATGGCAGCGCCTACAATCCGCTGGCGACCTTTGCTGAAAATAAAGCCCGTTTCACGATCATTAACACGATGTTGTCAGAATTAGCGGTAGTGGGTTTTGAATACGGATTCGCGTCCGCGGATCCCCATGCGCTGGTGATGTGGGAGGCCCAGTTCGGCGATTTTGTGAATATGGCTCAGTCGATTGTGGATCAATTTCTGGCCAGTGCGGAAACCAAATGGGGTAAACATAATGGCCTGGTCATGTTGCTGCCCCATGGCTATGAAGGGCAGGGGCCGGAACATTCCCACGCCCGCCTTGAAAGATTCCTGCAACTCGCCGCGGAAGACAATATTCAGGTTTGCAATCCCACCACACCGGCGCAGTATTTTCACCTGCTGCGCCGGCAGATGCACCGCCATTTCCGCAAACCGCTCGTGGTCATGGCTCCCAAAAGCCTGCTTAGAAGTAAAATGGCCGTTTCCCAGTTGGAAGAATTCAGCAGCGGGCAGTTCCAGGAAATAATTGATGAAATTTCCCCGCTAGATCGTTCGCGGGTGCGCCGGGTTCTGATTTGCAGCGGAAAAATTTACTATGAATTGCTGGCGGAGCGGGAAAAACATCATATCACCGACATCGCCATTCTTCGCCTGGAACAGATTTATCCCTTCTATGCCGAACGCTTGACGGAAATCGCACGCACCTATCCCCACGGCGTGGAAATGGTGTGGGTGCAGGAGGAACCACGCAATAACGGAGTTTATCCATTCATCGGTGCCAAGTTGCACTACCATTGGCCGGGCATGCAGAAACTCACTTACATTGGACGCAAGCCGTCGAGTTCACCGGCGGCGGGATCGCATGAGCGCCATGTGCACGAACAGACGGAAATTCTGGCGCGGGCGCTGAATATTTCCACCACCAGCGGCGGTGCCGACAAAGACCAGGCGATGTCCAGTCGGGACGGACAGGGCAGCGCGGTGGAGGTACGCGAAGGTGCGCCGATCGCAAAATAAAATGTGCGGCGGCGAAGGCGTGGAAGTGTGCGTGTTGCGCGCGTAGCGGGCCATGCGATGATCGTTGTTGTCCGGTGGCGGAGACTTTTCGGCAACGCGTCGGCGCGTTATAAAATGTGGAAGTTTACCAAACTGGCCGTGCGGTCGGGTTACGAATATCAGGAAAGAGTTAAAACATTATGAGTAATACACTCGTTGATCTGTTTGTCCCCGGTCTGGGGGAATCTGTTACCGAAGCACGCATTGCCCATTGGACCAAAGCCGATGGCGACCCGGTAACCTCGGATGATGTGGTTGCGGAATTGGAAACCGATAAAGCCACCGTGGAACTGCCGGCTGGAACCCCCGGCGTGTTGCGCATCGTCAAAAACGCCGGTCAGACCGTCAACGTGGGAGATGTGATCGCGCGTATTGAGCATGGGACTGTCGCCGGCGGGAAATCTCCCGGCAAAACCACCGTTGCTAAAACCGTCAATACGGAAAAAGTCGTTCCGGCCAAGCCGCTGTCGCCGGCGGTGGAACGCATGGTCAAGGAAAATAATATCGATCCGGTACACGTTGCCCCCACCGGGCCCGGCCAGCGGATTACCAAGGGGGATGTGCTGCAGTTCATGGAAACGCGCGGTACAGCGCCGGCTGCGGTTAAGACCGCCGCCGTTTCCGCGCCCGCTGTCGCCGCCCCCCTGGCTGGGCGCAGCGCTCCGGTGAATAAGGGTGTGCCCTTTTCCGTCACCGGGCCGGTGGGCCAAGGCGGCGTCCCGGAGGAGACCCGGGTGGAAATGTCCAAATTACGCGAAACCATCGCGCGCCGGATGGTCGAAGCGCAGCATAACGCCGCGATCCTTACGACATTTAATGAAATTGACATGTCCGCCGTCATGGCCCTGCGGGAAAAATATAAGGAGAAGTTTGAGAAAACCCATGCGGTCGGTTTGGGATTTCTCTCCTTTTTCGCTGTGGCGGTATGCGCCGCCATCAAGGCCGTACCGATCATCAATGCCCAGATTCAGGAGCGCATTGTCATCTACAAGAACAATGTTCACCTTGGCGTCGCCGTTGCCACGGAAAGAGGCTTGGTGGTACCGGTGGTGCGTTACGCCAATACTCTTTCCATGGCCCGCATTGAGGCGGAAATTAAACGCCTGGCCCAAAAAGCGCGCGAAGGTAAAATAACCATCGATGAACTCGGTGGCGGTACCTTCACGATCACCAATGGCGGCGTATTTGGTTCGTTACTGTCCACCCCCATTATCAATCCGCCCCAGAGCGCCATTCTCGGTCTGCACAAAATTGAGAAGCGGGCGGTCGTGGTCGATGACCAAATTGTCATCCGTCCCATGATGTACGCCGCGCTATCCTACGATCATCGCCTGATCGACGGTAAGCAGGCGGTTAGCTTCCTGGTACATATTAAAGAATCTCTGGAAGACCCCACCAGATTACTCCTGGAAATTTAAACGCCTTCGCCTCAACCACGGCCTTTGCCGCCGACCGCCATATACTTTACACCTTCAGAATTGGTAACCGTTCACGCACCATATTTTTGCGTACCAACCATGCGTGGCGGTCACGGCCTCATTGGGCCGCTGCCACAGCCAGTGTCCGCACGGTGGCAGGCCAGCCGCGATCGTAAGGGAGCGGTGCCGCCGTGCACGGATACAAATTAACTTGGCCCGGCTGCCATACTGCATTAGCAAATAACAGGATTCATTTTAGTGGTAATGAGTTTAGTCTCCTTGATCCTAAAACGGAAGTCGTGTTTGCAATTTTGACTCTTGTGGCGGGTAGAATAGAGCCTTATGCTTTCAACCGTTACTGTTTTATGGAGTCACGTATGGCTGAGCAGAGTTTGGAAAAAGCGAAGGTCAACCGGCGAGAATTTGTGGCTACGGCCGCAGTCCTTGGCGCGGCGGCAACGCTTGAAGGCTGTGCCGCACAATCTCATGGGCAGCCGCGGATGTCCATTGGCAAACATGGCGCACAGCCGGTGGGGATATCGGATGCGGCATACCAAAAGGCTTGGAGGCGTGCGGCGGTCATGGTAGCCAAAATGACACTGGCGGAAAAAATTGCCCAAACCGGAAATGGCGCCCCCGCGATCAAACGATTGGGATTGCCCGCATATAACTATTATTCCGGAGAAGCGCTGCACGGTCTGGTCCGCGGCGGGCCGGTAACCAGTTTCCCGCTGCCGCTGGCGATGGTGTGTTCCTGGAATCCGGCGCTGGCATTGGCCGTGTATACAGCGGTGTCGGATGAAGCGCGCGCTTACAATAAAAAAGATAATGTTGGACTGTCCTATTACTCTCCGCAAACCCTGAATCTGCACCGTGATCCGCGATGGGGTCGTTGCGAGGAAGCCCCGGGAGAAGATCCCTGCCTGGCGGGAACATGGGCCGTCAACGTTATTCGTGGCATGCAGGGGGATAATTCCAATTATCTCAAGACCACCGCGTGCGCCAAACATTTTATCTGCAATAATACCGATGATGACCGCACCAGTGTTTCCGCCCCGGTTAATCCGCGGAGTTTCTGGGAATACTACACGCGGGCCTATCGGGCGTGTGTGTCGGATGCTGATGTATTTACGTTTATGAGCGCCTACAGCGCCATTAACGGTATTCCGTGCAGTGCGGATCGCTTTCTGCTTACTAACCTGCTGCGCGACCGCTGGAGTTTCCGCGGGTACGTCACTTCCGATTGCGACGCGGTATATAACATTTTCAATCCCCACCATTACGTGCCCACGCTGCATCAGGCGGCGGCAGTGGCCATGCAGGCGGGGTGCGATTTGAACTGCGGCGATACCATGCCCAAACATCTTGGCAAAGCCGTGGCGGATGAACTGGTCAGCGAAGCGGACATCAGCCGGGCGGTAACGCGGCTCTTGACGGCGCGGGTGCTATTGGGTGAATTTGATCCGGCGGAAAATGTTCCGTATAGCAAAATCAGTTTTAGTGTCGTGGATTCCCCGAAGCACAGGGCCTTGGCGCTGGACGCGGCGCGGCAGTCCATAGTGTTGCTTAAAAATTCAAATCGTTTTCTGCCCTTGGAAAAAGCACAGCTTAGGAATGTCGCGGTGATTGG
>JBMFGW010000106.1:0-13245 GCA_049977145.1 Phycisphaerae bacterium | reverse complement strand
GGGAGGCGCTGCGGCGGTTGGTGGAAGGGGTTCGGGGTGGGGACGCGCGGTTGCGGTATTTTGCGAATTATCATTGGCCATGGCCTAAACTATCTGCGTCCCCGTTACGCTTTCGCCATAACAGCCAAAATCCGTTTGCTTCTCAACATCAATATTAACGCGCGCCGGGCATATTCACAATCAAGCGTAACACAGCCGATGGAGTTGTGAATAATTAACATTGCGGCACAAATCTATTTTCAGCGTTGAGAAGGCATTATCCCGGCCAGGATACAGCTGACCCCACTGCATAGAGATGAGGAAAACGGGTGCGGGGCGACGAACGTTATAGGTTCTGAGTTACCGATTAAGGTAGCGGGCTGTGCGGATGAAAACAAATACCGATCATCGTTATAATAATCCGATCTTGTTGCGCCACGATGGGCCGGAACTTTCCAATGCGTTGAATGAGCGACCGTGCATCGTGATTCATTATCGCCATCTCCACATGCTATAGCCTGCCCATGGCCGTGTGCATTAAAGAAGACCTGCTTTTATCCCAGCCGCTCGAATGGTCCGTCACCGGCTACCATATCATTCGTAAATTTCAGGTTACGGGCTTATCCGAATATTCACCTACCCAACGGCCCATTATGGCGGTCACCGCCGCGGATTCAGTCACCGGTTTTGTCATCCCCGCCATCGGCGTGGCACATCCTGATCAGCCCAACGCCGTGGTGCGAAACATCAAGACGCAATGTCAAGGTTATGATTGCTTTGATGTCTTATGTGAATACCAATGGGATGCCTATCCCACCAATTACCTCAAAAGTTTTAACGCCGGCCTCATTCAGGTGCTCCGCCATTATGACGCCAACAACAACCTCGCCACCGTCACGTACACGCCGGCTGGCGGCACCGCCCAAACCGAAGTTGCCGATTTACACCGCCTGATTCTCAACGCCACCATCAGCTTTCACTTTCTGCAAACCGCCGACCCCGAAGCGCTCACACTTTCTTATGCCGGTCTGGTCAACAGCGTCACTTGGCGGAACTATCCGCCGCGGACGTGGCTGTGCCTGCCCATTACCGGCAGTACGCAGGATGGGGTGTGGTATCGCAACACGTACAGTTTCGCCTACAACCCCGAAACCTGGGACCAATATGCCGTATTCAAAAACGTCGATGGCTCCATCCCGCCGGACATCGCCGGAACTATTGTTACCGACGGTTCCATCACCAGCGGCAACGGTTGGGGCCGCTTCGTAGTCTTCGGCCAAACCGACTTTAATACCGCGTTTCCATTAATTAACTGATATTGAGAGGTTTCCATGCAACCCGCCTTACCCCATTGGGCCGCACAGCACGAACCCTGGCAGACCATTGCCCGACAAATCAATCGCCTGATTGATCAGGTCAATACCGATTCTTCCTTGATGGCGGCGGAGGGCCTCAACACCCGGCGCATTAACGGCGCCGGCGCTGTGCTGGCCCGACAGCGTGACAACATCGGTTATAGCCTGGTGATCGTCCAATTGACCGCCCCGGAAACCGGCGGCGGAAAATATGCCGGACATTTATTTTCCGGCAATGCGACCACCGTTGCCGACACCAAGGTCACTATGCCGGAAGGATTGCGGGATTCCGGCAATAAAAATGCCCTGATACTGAACCTGGCTGAAAGCAACGGCGGGGCCGGGCATCGCCTGCCGACAGGCAGCTTTTACATTGGTCTGAAAGCGGGCCTGACCAATGAATCCCCGCCACGGCTAATTGTGCTGGTCAACGCGGCGGGGCCGGCAATGTTCCCCGTGGGCGTCAGCAAAGACGGCGGCGCGGACGGCACCCAAACCGCACCCGCCACATGGACTTATACCGTTACTTCCATTGATGGCCTGACCACCTGGGGAACGCAAGTGCCGCTGGCGCGTCCCCGCCCCAATGGATCCATGCTGCCGCAAACCACAGCGGCCGCGTTTGGAATGGCCTTTACCGATGCCGCCGGAACACTGCGTTTGTGGGATGCCGGCGAAGTCCAAAATACCACGGCGTGTACGTAATTAGTATTCAGTGTTCAGTTACATATATGTAAGCTGAACACTGTAAACTGAACACTAATCTGGAGATGATCATGTCCGGAAATCTGCTACAACTTAACGCCGCCGGCGCGGTGGTTTTGGCCACAACCGGCGCAGGCACACCCGGAACCGCGGGCCGCATAGTCTTGCAGTCCGCCAACCAGCCGTGCTGTTGTGACCAGGCGGCCGCCGGCAATCCGTGCGTCAACGCGCCCAGCAGTCTGGCAATTCTCAACTACACCGATACTTATTTCACGCCCTGTGCCGATGCCACTGCCGCGGTGGCGGGCGATTGTGTGTGGGATGGCGTGTTTGATTACTTTGATCCGGATAGCTGCGCTTATTCCAACCGCTATTGCTTTGCCGGCGGCAGCTGCTTTGATTGCAGCTTCAACGGCAAGCGTATGTGGGAATTTCAGCCGCCCGGAATTTCCAGCGTCTGGTACAACAGCGCCAGCAATACATTCTTCATGCAGATCACCGGTCAAAATGGCCAGGATTCCGGCGAAATTGTCTGGCAGGGCAACAAAACCACCGGGCCGGGTTTCAGCGGCATCTACACCCGCACCGGCGGCTGTGATCCGCGTGCCACGGTGGAAATTGGATAAGTTCTAATGCGTTCGTCCCGGTCGAGATTTGCGAAATTAAAAATCGGGCAAAACTGCCGCTGCGTGCAACGCCGCCGCGAATGGAACAATCTGTAGCGGTGGTTCATTACATTGTCGGCAATTCACGATTTTATGATGTGATGGTCCCCACCGAGCGGATTTATCGTGACATCATGCGTGGCGGCGGGTTCCGTAACGTGGTGGTGGAACCCCTCCGCAAACGCAGTTCAAAAAAGGAACTTTTCGAATTCCTGGTCAGCGGAACCTTCTGTACAATTCCAAGTGCGGATACCCACCCCAATAACGGCTCCGAATTGGCTAAGTAGGAACGCAGAAAGAGTCCCCAACTGCGCCGGCGATACAAGTTGTTTCCGGCGTGGCCGTGCAAACTATTGCGCAGTCTTACGTAGTCCAAAGCCTTGCCGATGAAACACGCCAGCCCGCTAAGCAACACCCGCCGCAAGTTTATACATCACAAAACGCACCATTGTTTGCACGGTAAAGACGTCCCGGAATTTGCTGATATCCGGGTCCTGCGCAAAGGCGGCCATGTCGGCCACGGCAAACGGCATCCGCTTTTTCAACTCATCAATCCCTTGGGCGGTGAGTTTTCCATTGCTGACAAGTTCCGGATTGGTCAGAAAAGATTCAATGCTCATATCCCCCGGCTGAATCTTGATTCCGAAAGCTTTTTCCAATTGAAATTGAATATCCAGATAGTCAATGGACTCCGCCCCCAGGTCCTGGGTCAATTTAGCCTCCGGCCTGACTTCTTCCGCGTCCACCGCCAAGGCCGCCGTCAACACGTCACGCACTTTGGCAAAAACTTCTTCTTCGGTCATTGGCATGTTAAACCCCCATTATCCTTCTGTAAAAATCACGTTGTACAATCAAACTAAACACGAAACTTTCATGGCCACGGCATCGGCGATGTTACGGCGGCCACGGGTAATACCCCAGCCTACGCCGCCAGAGCACGTTGCAACTGCACCCACTGCCGCCGCAACTGCTTTATTATAACACCATCCAGATCCGTCAAAGCGGCATGATCATCGGCGATATTTTTATGCGCCAATTCCAACCTCCCTTGAATAGCGGTGGTGGCCCCAACCATGCCCCGAATTTTAAATTCACTTTCACCGGGCTGCAGGCGAATTACTTCAGCTTCAATACGCAGGACATTTCCCGGAGTCACAAACGTCCCGTAGCGGATGCCCCGGGCTGCACGCAGCACCACTAGACTGTGTTGAAACTGATCCCATTCCCGAACCAGCCAGGCCGCCGCCTCCACCGCCGTCTCCAGCATCAACACCCCCGGCAGAACCGGAAAATCCGGAAAATGATCCGCGAGATATTCTTCCGCCAAGCTGACCTGCTTGATCACGGTGATCCGCTTGGCCGATTCAAAGCTAACCAGAGCGTCAACGAAAGCGAATTTCAAGCGCACCAACCTCTTTCAGCGGACTTTTGGCCCAACACCCATCGGGGAAGCACGCGCTCCAATAGTCGATGGTCTGCTGCATTTTTACACGCAATTGCGGGTTTTGACAAGAAGCCGCACCGACCGCACGCCGTGGCGGGTGTCTGATACGTTTTTATCAGCAAAGCCAGAAAGTCGGAAGACCGGTACGCGCGTAGCCACTCCACGACCATGGGTTTTCACCGCAGCAACTGTCGCAAAATTTCCTGATATTCCAACATTGCCAGGCGGCGATGCGGATGTACCACCACCAGCACATCCAGACCCGGCGGAAATTCATGCTGGGCCAGCCGCCACGCTTCACGTACACGGCGGCGAATCGCATTTCTCTCCACTGCGGAGCCGCACTTTTTGGCGACGGATATTGCCACCCGCGCCGCGCCGGAGTCCTCCCTGCGCAGTACGCAGGCCAGCAACGGTTTATGCCGACGGCGCTGACCATTTTTATAAACCATATCCAACATTTTTTTACCGGACAACCGGCTTGCTCGCAAAAAACGCAACGACGGGGTACTTCGGAAGCCCGCTTTTGCGGCCGGTGCCGTGGGCGGATGATCTTTGCGGTTTTCGTTCATGGCGCTACTTTATGCTGTAGTTGACGCACGGTACCATCCCGGTTGGCCACGAGCACGGTGTCGGCTTTATTTAAAAACAATCCGGTTTCAATGGTGCCGGGAATATTGCGAATTTTTTGATCCAGCACTTCCGGCGTTCGCCATTGAGGGTCGGTGGGATCGAATTGCGCATGCAGCAAGGGATTGCCGTTATCCGTGCGAAAAAGTTCTCCCTGGGACGTTAGACGGGGCGTGGCGACAGCGTCCAAACGAGCCAAGGCCCGGATGACCACCGGCATGGCGAATTCAACGACTTCCACAAAAACCGGGAACCGCATTCCCAGATGTTCAACTAATTTTTCCTCTCCGACGACCACCACATAGCGCATAGCAATGGAGGCGATAACTTTCTCCCGCAACAAATCCCCACCGCCGCCCTTGCTAAGATTAAATTCTGGATCCACTTCATCGGCACCATCCACGGCAATATCCAATTGGCTTATGTCCAAGAGGCTTCCCAGCGGAATACCGCATTGGCGGGCTAAGCGGGCGGTTGCTTCAGAAGTTGGAATTCCCACGATTTTCAGGCCGGTTTTCGCAATGCGTTCTCCCAGCCGGCGAACAAAGGCGTGCGCCGCCCTGCCGCTGCCCAACCCGACAGCCTGCCCGGTTGTAATAAGTTCCGCCGCCATGGCCCCAATAATGTGCAACTGTTCCGGCGTTGCCGCCTGATTACCTTCGCGCATCACGTATCCTTCTCAAAGCAATACTAACGCCATAATAACCGCGTGGCTTTGTCATCCACGCGCCCCGAAAGGCTGCGGGTTTCTACTCTACGGCACTGCGGATGCCGCAGGGTAATAGCCGCGCGGGCCGCAAGCCCGGAATTTCGCGCTATGTGATTGTCCGCCATCACGCCATACGGGTCAAGAAGTCCCGGACGGGATAAAGCCTTCCAATGTGCCTATTTTCGTCGTGAATGCCAGTATCGCCACGCTGGGGGTCGGGCGTCCCGCCCGACAATACACTTAGGAACTGGACCGGAATAACTTCCTTATTGGTGCCGCTTTCCAATGGCTTACCATCGGCAGCGCCAGCGGCTATTTGAGGCACGACGCACCGGAACGGTCAGGAAAGCGGGGTGGCCATTCTTCCAGGCATTGTGCTGCCGTTGTGTACCGACCACCGCGGGGCGCTACGCATGAAAACGCCCTATCTATTCGTTCCGGTTTCATCCACCACGCCGGTATTGCCCCCGCCACACTGCGCCAGCATTGTGTCGACCAACTCCGCGGCCGGTACAGGCCGCCCAAAAAGATAGCCCTGGAAAAGTGGACACCCGCGGGATTTCAAAAACTCAAATTGCCCGGCGGTTTCAATTCCCTCCGCCACCACGCGCAAGTCATGGTGGTGCGCAATGGCAAGAATGGCCTCCACCAGTGCGGTATCATTAGAGTTGCCGGGGACATCTTGAATGAAGGATCGGTCAATTTTCAATTCCTTGAGCGGCAGATTTTTCAGATAACCCAGTGATGAATAACCGGTGCCGAAATCATCAATGGAAAAGCCAATGCCCATTTGGCTGATTTCCCGCATCTTGGCGGTGGCGGCTTTGGCATCATGCAGCAACACCGATTCGGTGATCTCCAGCGTCAAATAGGTCGGATTAATTTCCGAGGTTGTGATAATTTGTTTAACCCGCTCAGGAAACGTCGCCAATTGAAATTGCCGCAGGCTTACGTTGACGGAAAGGCGGAAGGCGGCACCCGCGGCTTGCAATTTCCGCAGCATCCAACAGGCTTCCCGAAGCATAAATTCACCCATGGGCACAATCAGACCGGTATCCTCCGCGACAGGAATAAACTTGGCGGGGGAAATTAATCCGCCTTCCCGGTGTTGCCAACGGATCAGAGCCTCTGCGCCAAGGAGCTTACCGGACTGATCTACCTGCGGCTGGAGAAATACGCGGAAGTCGGACCGGGCCAGCGCTTCATGTAAATCATGCACTAATACCATCGTTTCTTTTATGTGTTCCTGCATGAGCGGTTCAAAATAGCAGGTGGTATTACGCCCGCTTTCCTTGGCACGGTGCATGGCAATATCCGCCTGGGTGACGAGATCGGCGGCGGTAACGTTTTCCTGCGGGAAAATGGTGATGCCTATGCTGGCCGTTATGCTGTATTCGAAATTATTGATTTTGATCGGCGTGGAAAACAAATGATCCAGACGTTGCAAAACCTTCTGAAGCTGCTCGACGGTACGCTCCGCCGTCGTGGCCACATTGGGCAAAAGCAGCACAAATTCATCACCGGTAAGCCGGCCAACGGTATCGGACTCGCGCAGCAGGCCTTGCAAATTTCTGGCAATCGTTCGCAATAATTCATTACCCGCCTCGTGGCCTTGCACTTCATTGACCTGCTTGAACTGGTCCAGATCCAGAAACAGCAAGGCTCCGTGCTCACCGGTTCGCCGCGCCTGCAGCAAATGTCGGTCCAGACGGTCTAACACCAACTGGCGATTGGGAATACCCGTCAAGGCATCAAAAAATGCCAGATATTCCAGTTTCTTTTCCGCTTCCCGGCGTGCGGTGATGTCGGTTTGCATACCCATCCAGCTCACCACGGTTCCACTTTTGTCCCGCACCGGAGAAATACTTACTTCGCACCAATAGGCGGTACCGTCTTTACGATAATTTTTCAGGATGGCTTGTACCGCCCGCCCTTCTTTTATGGCGATACGAATTTCGTCCCGTCCGCTCTGCTCTTTTTGCGCCCCCTGAAGAAAACGTGGATTTTTCTCCCGCACTTCCGCAAGCGTATAACCGGTCAGATGCTCAAAAGCGGGATTCACATACATAATACGGGTGTCCGGTGTCGCATCGGTAATAATGATCCCATTCATTGAGGCGGCAACGACCCGCCGGAACAATATCGCGCCGGCTTGGGCGGTTTTACTTGCCGTTTGGTCGTGAATAGTCGAATAAATGATTTTGCGCCCCGCGCTATCCAGCGCCACCGTATAAACATCAACATCCCGAATCGCGCCATTACTTAAGCGATGCTGGAACTCAAAATGCACCCGGCTGCCCAAGGTGACCTGGTGCAGTCGATGCAGTATGATTTCCCGCGGCAATGTGTTGATGTCCCAAATATGCAGACTTTTGAGTTTTTGTGCGGTGTATCCGTAAAATTCAACGGCGGCCTCGTTGCAGTCCAGAATGTCTCCACTGTCGGCATCAATAAGTAATGTGACTTCGCCACTTTTTTCAAACAGCGTCCGAAACGGCTCCGCGCCGAATTGGAGCGGAGAAAGGGAATTAACTGGTTGCATCATTGAAAGCTCCATCCCATTCAACAGCCATGTTGCACATAACTATCGCTGCCACTGTACGACAACAGCCCAATACACCGTAGTGATCGCGTCATACCGCATTCTTCTGAATTGCTGGCACCGTCATCATCACGGAGTATACGGTACCGCATTATCATGCCGGTACTCTGCTATATTCGCTCTAGCGACTGACACGCCGCCATCAACGATTACCCTTTATTCAATGTTATCGGCTTGCATGGGACGATACTTTAACAATTGTGAATCTAATTTTGCTCATCTGGCCCGTAACGTCTTTTTATTTCCCATTATTTGCGTGATTTTCACCCCGTGAAAAGTTACCATCAGTATTGGCCGGTAATGATCAGTAATGGCAATATTGTGGTTCCTTCGTATTAGCTTGGGCCTGGGAAATCCGTGCTTCCTTTGCTGCTGCTTGGCCACATTTACAAACTCGTATTTGCAGATGTGGCGGACACGAGGTGTCTGATAACCGTAGAACATCAAAAAAATTGGATTTGCAATTGCAAAGTGACGATACAAACACTGGCATATAGTAACTGAGGCTGAAGAGAGACATTCTCATTCAGTGGCAGTTCAAGTTGCGAATGTATTTAGTATCGCTGTCCTTAATCACTTTGCGTTGAAGCGGAGGGGCAGATGAAGCGGATAATTGTTTTATCCGAACCTATTTTGGAGTACGTGAGATGTTGAAGAAAATTACTCTATCGGCGGGGTTGATCGCGGTGGCGGGAATGTCGGTTGCGGCCCCGCATGTGTCAGCGGACATGTTACTTTCTTCTACCAGTGTGGTGGTCGGGATACCCGATACAGCAGCGGGCACCAATGATAATGGTTACCCTCTTAATGGTTCGCTGCGGTTTGACTTCTATAACGACAAACTGACCATTACGATCAACAACACCTCCGCTCCCAAGTCGGTCATGGAGGCCATCTACGGGGTGGAGTTTTCCCTGAATAATTTTAGCGGAATCTTGTCGCTGGACAATTCCACAACTGTTGGAAGCGAAACAGCCATAAGCAAGGGCGGCGCATACATTTCGACGGGCCCCTACTCCAACGACGTCAGCCCCGCCAACCAACTGGCCAATCCATGGACGTTCAGCGGAACCGGAAGCTACACACTTGAGGTGGGCAGCGGGCAGCCGCATGATCTGGTCATTGGGCCGGCGGATTCAGCGGGCCAATACGTTTCAGCGAATACCAGCTTGGCGGGGAATGGCCCGCACAATCCGTTCCTGGCCAGTGGAGCCATGTTTACGCTCAATGACACTGGAAGCTCAATTACCGACTTGACAGGGCTTTCCGGCAAAGTGACAGTTTTGTACGGCACGGGGCCAAGCAGCTACGCTTTAAGTTCGAGCCAGTTCGGGTTAATGGCCGTGCCTGTCCCGGGCACACTTCCATTGTTCGTCGGTGGAATGCTGGGCCTGATCGCCTTGCGCAAGCGGCGGCTGCCGCCACTGAGCAGGTGAAAATAGAACAGGCGAACAGGAGAGTCCAAAGCGGCGTAGCCGCAACCAAAACGCCTTATCCACAGATTTCTCAGATTCCCACATAAGGCTGGCTTGGAGTGTTGCTGTCGCTGCGCTGGAGGTTCCACCTGCGGTCACCCGTTCGCCTGATCCACCGCTCGGGCGGCGGCAATTGCGACCTCAATAAAACAGACGTAATGGCCAAGGGTCCTGGATCATTTGGATCATGGCGATGGATCCCTGAAGTTAAGGCCCGATAAAAATAAAATGCCTTAGTATTTTTGACAAACGATGGCACCAATGCTAATATTCTACTGCTGACGCTGGAAGAGATTGCGAAGTCTCCCAGAAGGTTTTGGTAAGATGGATGTTGTGGTGCAATGATGGGCATTTTGAGAAGCTGTTTCATAGTGTCAAATAAATATTGAGAATTCCCATCCCGGAAGTATTTTGTGTTGAAGTGCGCGGTATGGAAGCAAGCGGATAATATGTATCCGGGAACCCGATGTTGGGAGTATGCAGGATGGTAAAGAAAATAATTCTATCGGCGGTGTTAATCGCAGCGGCGGGAATGCTGGGTGCGGTCAGCAGTGCCGGGGCGCAGACGGTGGTCGCCAGCGGTAACGTGGTCAAGGGCGAGCCTGGCCTCGACGTGCAAGTGGTTTTTACACCGGGTACGGGCACCTTGGGTGTGCAGATAAATAATCTCGGTGGCATATCTTCGGATTCCGAAGCCATCTACGGTATAACCTTCGACGTTCCTGGAGATGAAACCGTTGACCCTAGTAAATCCAGCGGCAGTGGAACTTCATTCACCGTTACAAATGGGCAGGGGATTCCTTCAAGCACCTCCGCCGAGTCCTGGTCAACCATGCAGGCCCCAAGCGGAAAACCATCTGATAATCCGCCTTGGATTACGAGTCAGTCCGGACAGAAGGTGAGCATGTCAATTGATGGGTCGCAGCCCGATTACATGGTCATTGGCCCACCGAGCGGAACGCCGGCGGCCTACAACGTCACCCCAAGTGTTACAAATATGAATCCGTTCCTTGAGAGCGGTGGCTCCTTCGCATTAAGCGTAAGTGGCATGACGGCCAGTTCGGCCGTAAGCAATGTACAGGTCTTCTACGGAACGGGCGGATTGAGCACGAAATATTGGCTCCCCGGTACTCCGGAATCCTCCCCCCTTGGCCCACCCAATTCCCCTACACCGGCACCCATTCCCGCAACGCTGCCCCTGCTGGGTGGCGGACTGCTTGGCCTGGGCCTGATTTGTTTGCGCAAGCGGCGGCGGTTGTCGCCGCAGAACATGTAAAAATGGAACAGGTGAACAGGAGAGTCCCGGCGCGGCCGGATAGCCGCTTGCTGGAAGACCCACCCTGCGGGGTGTCTACTTCCTTCAAGCGGCTGCGGCGGCAGAGGCAGGGGCAGAACGGCCGACAACCATTGGCCGGCATCAAGGATCACGGTTCAAAAACACAAAGCCAATGTTGTTCGTTGCTCGTTGTAGTCCCCCTCCGCTACCTGCTTCCTCCTTGTGAATTTCCGTTGTGTGGTCGGGGTGTTGCGGTTCACAACGCACGGAAACCAGACATGCGGCGCAGTGAAAGAACACCAAGAACAGTGCTTCCGCCGCCCAAAAGTCCCTATCCGTAAAATCCGTGTAATCGGTGGTTCTGTTTCCAGGAGTTTGCGCGGGTATTTGCGATCCCGGCCATTACCTTGGATGCCCTCCGCTAATACTGATCAATCCCCACTACATCCGTTGCACAGACTCTTGGTCGGCAAAACGCTCTTTTTCGTGTATCCTTTTGTCCGCCATCAGTAACTCAGGAGTACGCCTTGGCCAAACTTGAAGACATCACCCCCGAAACTTCCATCAAGGGAATTTTGCCCGGAGGTCTGGTTCCCGTTATCGGGGATATGCCACGGGGCCGAGCATCGTATTGATGAGGAAATGTTCAGATGATGACCTTGCGTCTATTTTCGGATACGGCGGCCACGGTGCCTTTGGCCAGTACGTGGCTTATCGGCGATCTTGGCGTGGCATTGGGCAGGCAGGAACTTTTCACGCGGCAATCACCCCAGAAACTTAAGGTATTGCGTGAACACGCGCTGATCGAGAGCGCGGTGTCGTCCAATCGCATTGAGGGGGTGGAGGTGGATCAGAAGCGGGTAGGCACGTTAATGTTTGGTTCGCCCATGTTAAGGGACCGTGACGAGGAAGAAGTGCGCGGCTACCGCTCGGCGCTGGATCTGATTCATCGTGAAGGTGCTTCCTGGCCCATCACTGAAGCCACCACCCGCCAATTGCATCAACTGACGCGCGGGGAAATTTGGGATGCCGGCAAATATAAACAAAAGACCGAGCCGATCATTGAACGGTTTTCCGATGGTCGCAGCCGCATACGGTTCATGCCGGTCGAGGCAGGCCCCGCAACCGATGCTGCAATGTCGGAACTCTTTGTGCTGGGTAATGATTTGCTACGCGACCACCGCGTCAATCCCCTGATAGTCATGGCGGGTTTCACATTGGATTTTTTGTGCATTCACCCATTCCGAGATGGGAACGGGCGCGTCTCAAGACTCCTGATGCTCCAGTTGGCCTACCATGCCGGGGCCGAAGTTGGAAGGTATATCAGCCTTGAGCGACTGATCGAACAGAACAAGCAGCGATATTACGAGACATTGGAGGAAAGTTCGCAAGATTGGCATACGGGGCGGCACAATCCATGGCCATTTGTTAACTATGTCTTGTGGGTACTCAAAGAGGCGTACAAAGAATTTGAGCAGCGCGCCGGGGAGACGGCCGAGCCGGTGGGCGCGAAAGCGGAATTGGTGCGGCAGGCCATTTGTCATCGGCAGGGTAGCTTCCGGGTTGCCGATTTAGAGCGTGCTTGCCCGGCCGTGGGGCGAGATTGGATTAGGAAAATTCTTCGGCAAATGAAGGCGGCCGGCGAACTGCATTCATTCGGCCATGGTGCGGGATCTCGCTGGGAACGAACAGATTCCAATAATAAGGGTAGTGATACCCAATAATAAGGGTAGGAATAAGGGTATTAATGCGTTTACGATACGGGAATACTTCCATAGCCATCACCAATCATGAACGTGTTGGAAAAAGCCGCGAACTGCTTAACGCCGGCCTCAAAGCTTTTGTGGAATCGTCCGGTAGGGAGAGGCTAAAGAACAACAGCGCGGCGGCACATAAAGGTGCCGGCTAACTGTGAGGCCCCCGGTCTTACGTACCCCAGATATCCGCAAATGAGCGGCCATGCGCATCGCGCGTACAGGCCTGATCTCTTTGATCCGCTTGATCCTCCGTACCTCCAGTTTCATCTGATCCGATCATCCTTTCCATACCTGTGACCATGTATCGCAGGGCGTCCATGGCGTGGTCGCCGCCGGGCTGGGGCGTTGCGGTGGCTTTTTGGCTTTCATCGGCGGCATACTGATATTCCGACGCTTCCTGAATTAAATTGTGGCAGCAGGAAACGATTTTTAATTTATCCGCCAGCAGCCGGGATTCCACCACGGAAATACCCGCGGCAATGGAAGCCATGGGGGCCTTTTCGCACCGCACATCGTGTCGCCGCAGCATATCGATCAAATCAGGCCGGGAGCCGTCCGCAAAACAGCATTCGTAACCGTTCACGGCCTTTCGGCCAGCCAAGCTCACAATGAGCCTAACTGAAAATGATTGTATACCCGCCTGCAGAA
>JBMFGW010000105.1:0-13482 GCA_049977145.1 Phycisphaerae bacterium | reverse complement strand
AATATTTTAAGCCGCAACTGAAAATAATGAAAAATTTATTCGGTGCCCCAAAAATCATTACACGGACAGGCTCCTAGACTTGATTACAGATAAAGGCCACGAGCGGCTATTGCCGCTGCATATTGAAAGCGGTGCTGCGGGCTTGGCCGAGGTGAAGTTGAAAAGTAAATTGTCCGCCGCGTGTTGCGGCGGAACCGTGCCCGTCCGGCAGGCGGGTAATTTAAGGCAGTTCCCAGGGGGAACGTTTTAAGGAGGCTCAAATGAGCACAAAATTCAGTAGTGTTACATCCGCCGCAGATGGTTGCGGCAAACCGTCGTCCATTCGGCCAATGGGCAATTCAAACAGCTCCAATATGGAGCGGAAGGAGTTCAATATGTTATCCAATCGTTCATCAATTTCGCGGAGTTGTTCATTGGCGGCGGCGCTTGCTGTAGCGGCGTGCGTTGGCTTAGCTGGTACGCCGATGACTGCACACGCAAGCATCTACGTAGGGAACCAATTCTTTAACCAGCCGGGCTTGGGCACGGTGGGCGAATACACCAACGCGGGTGCCACAGTCAATACCGCATTGATAACGGGGTTGAGCGATACGGGTGGCATTGCCGCATCGGGATCGTACCTGTATGCAGCGAGTTTCCACACCAGTGTGGTGGGCGAATACACCACGACGGGTACTACGGTCAATGCCTCACTGATAACGTCGTTGGATGGCCCGAATGGCATTGCCGTATCGGGATCGGATCTGTTTGTGACCAACCTGGGTGCTAACAGCGTCGGCGAATTCACCACATCGGGCGGGACGGTCAATGCCTCACTGATAACGGGGTTGAATAACCCGGCGGACATTGCCGTATCGGGGTCGGACCTGTTTGTGACCAATTACAACGGCGGCACCGTTAGCGAATACACCACAGCGGGTGCTCTGGTCAATGCCTCGCTGATAAGCGGGTTAACCAACCCCTACGGCATCGCCGTATCGGGGACGGACCTGTTTGTAGCCAATCTAGGCGCCAACACCATCGGCGAGTACGACACGAGCGGCAACGTGATTAATGCCTCGCTGATATCGGGGTTGAATAACCCGTCGGACATTGCCGTGTCGGGGTCAGATCTGTTTGTGAGCAATTACGGCAACGGCACCGTGGGCGAATACACTACGGCGGGTGGCACGGTTAATGCCGCGCTGATAACGGGATTGACCTCGCCAACCGGTATTGCCGTAACAACCCCCGAACCGGCCACGCTGGGCTTGGTGGCAGTGGGCGGTTTGGGCTTGCTGCTGCTGAAACGCCGGAAGGCAGTTTGACGCGGCGGCGGAATGGGGTGACGGGCCGTGGAAATGGTCCGCTGCACCACCGGCAAAGCCGGCGGCTATGTGAGTCTGGGGGGCGGGTGTCCTCACCCGCCGTTGATCGGCTTTGGTCGGACTCGTAGAGCGAGGTTCTCGGGCTGGCAGTTTCTGATTGCCGACCGCGTTGGGTGTGGCAATTTTTCCGGGCACCCGTGGATTTCCGCGCAAAACGCGCGGTGCAAGCACACGCGGCTAAAAAGGGATGAGACGTCCCGGTACGCTGCCCGGATTTATTGCCACGCCCATCGCGTTTACGGATGACAACGGGAGGGCCGATGAGATAAAAACTCTCGGCCTCCCTTTTTTTCGCCCGGTGGCTGAGAAGCGAAGACCGTACACTGAACACTCGGAAAAGGAGTTTTCTATGAAACGTCGCGGTTTGGAAAGAAGGTGTATGATGAGGAATCCAGAATCCAAAGAGCAGGAAGTAAAGGGAAGCGCAGCGCTTCAAAGCTGTTCTAACTCCTATCTCCCAACTCCCGCGGCCCACAGCCTCAAAGATCAAAGATCAAAGATCAATGATCAGAAAAAAGGAACTCCTGCGATTTTGAGGGCGGCGAAGCCGCCCGGATCATTGCTCATTGCTCATTGGTCATTGAACCGCAGGGCGGCGTTTACCCTCATCGAACTACTTGTGGTCATCAGTATTGTCGCTTTGTTGATCGCGTTGCTTTTGCCGGCGCTGGCGAAGGCCAAACGGCTGGGCAACAGCATCGCGTGTGAATCCAATTTGCGGCAATTGGGACAGGCGTACTTCGAATACACCCAATCTGCCCCTGGATGGGAGCACGGTTTTCCGATACACGAAGGTAGTTACAACATGTGGCCCATGATGCTTGCCTCAGTGTTTGCAAGCGGACCGCAGGTGACACCTGGAAATGTCAACTTTATTATTCCGACGGAGGAGCAGACTATCCTGACCTGCCCCAGCGCCGCTGGGCCGCCCATAGGAACCCAGGACGGCCCGTTCGTCCTTGGTTTCGGGTCGGTTGCGACACGTTGGATTTGGTGGGGCGGCACCCCTACGGGTAGTTATGGCCTGAATTGGTGGATGCAAAACTTCAGTGGCAGTTCCGCTTTTTATCAGGCTGAAATACAGGGATGGGGCTTTTCCGGGCATTTTTGGAGCAGCAGCCAATCGATCCCAAGTGGGCAGGCACCGCTCTTCGCGGACGCGGAATGGCCCTCGGCTGCAGTGAAGCCAACGGATCTGCCGCCCGCGAGCGTCTACCGCACGGACAACATCTTCGATCAGATGGAGACTTTCGCAATGGCCCGCCACCAAGGCGGAATCAACATGGTCTTTTGTGACGGCCATGCTGAGCACGTAGACTTGGGTAATTTATGGACCCTCGATTGGTATCCGGATTGGTACCCGAAAAAAGTGTGGGGAGGATTTATTCCGCCCTCTGATGCACAGTAAGTGCGATGACTGTAGCTCCGAAAATTGGCTTGAATAAAACCGGCCCGTTAATTTCAGGCGTGGCAGGCTGAGTTACACGAAGTAGCGTTGGGGCGAAACAGATTTATCGCTTTTCAAACAAAGGATGACTATGATAACAAAGCGTAATCAGTATTCGCGCGTGGCATATCTGTTCGCCACATGCGTGGCCCTGGTGGGTACGGCCTTGACGGCTGGCGGGGCGAGCCTGACACTGGCCGACCGCGGTCACACGCGGTATGCCATTGTCATTGCGCCGAAGGCTTCGATTGCGGTGCAACATGCCGCACGCGAGTTGGCGGCGGACTTGCGCCGGATTTCGGGGG
The DNA here is from genome assembly GCA_049977145.1 of Phycisphaerae bacterium. GTDB lineage: Bacteria > Planctomycetota > Phycisphaerae > WQYP01 > WQYP01 > JAMDCX01. Next base: position 10,363 of record JBMFGW010000105.1, on the reverse strand, counting down.
CGACTTTTTCAGTCACTTCCAAGCAGCCGGACGGCCCGGCCATTTATGTCGGGCCTGGCGCGATGTTGCGTGCGGCTTTTCCCAAGCTGGCGATTAAAGACATGCCCGCAGATGGATTTTTCATCCAAACCTCCGCCGGAAATCTGGCATTGGCGGGGAAGCAAGGCCGGGGAACGCTCTATGCGGTGTATAGCTTTCTGGAAGAGCATCTCGGTGTTCGCTGGTATTCTCCGCACGACACGGTTATTCCGCAGCAGCGGGAGGTGCGAATTCCAGCCCTGAGCGAGAAGCAGGTTCCCGCGTTTACCTACCGGGATACCAACGAGTACCCGGCGCTCCGTCACGCCCAATGGGATGCCCATTTGAAACTAAACGGCGTCAGCGTCCACGATAAGGCTGTGCTGGGCGGCAACAACCGCCTGTTTAACGGGGCGGAAAATTTTTACGACTTGGTGCCGCCGGCGAAGTATTTTGCCAAGCATCCTGAATATTACAGTTTAATCAATGGGAAACGCAGCGACCAATATTACGGTGGAGCGGCTCCAACTTCGCAACTGTCGCTGGTAAATCCCAATGTGCTTCGAATCGTCACGGCAGCATTGCTGGCACAAGCCAAGGCGGACCCAAAACTTCTGGTGCTGGGCCTTTCGCCCAATGATGCGGATGGCAACTCTCAAGGTGCTCACTCGCGGGCCAGTGATGCCCACTACGGTGCGCCATCCGGGACTTTGCTGCATTTTGTCAATAAGGTTGCGGCGGCGGTTCAGCAGGAGTTGCCGTCGCGCAAGATATGGGTTGAAACGCTGGCCTACCAATACACGGAGAAGCCTCCTATTCCCGGCACCATTCATGCAGCGCGGAATGTACTGGTTTGCTTTGCCCCGGTTCGCATGGATTACGCCTGCCCCATTACCGCACCGCAAAACCATGTCACCTTAAAGAACCTTGTGGGATGGGATAAGGTGGCTCCAGGACACATCCAAGTCTGGACATATACAACCAATTTCAGAAACTATCTCCAGCCATTTCCGGATTGGGACGAGCTTGGCGCGGATATGGAGTTGTATCGTGAGTATGGGGTTTCCGGCATGTTCTGCGAAGGCGATTACAATTCAGTTGGGGATATGCAGATGATGCGTACCTGGGTGATGGCGCATCTGATGTGGAACTCGAAACTGAACATTTGGAAACTCATTCGAGAGTTCAGCAATGGCTATTACGGGCCGGCCGGGCCGTACATCTACCGGTATGTGCGACTGCTGTGTCGGCAGATGCGGGAACCGAATATGGCTCTTGGAATTGACGATTCCCCCAGTGCTTCCTATCTGACGCCCGCACTGTTGAAGCAATCGCAGATGTTGTTTCTGAAAGCCCGAGTGGCGGTAAGAGCTGATCCGGCGGAGTTGAATCGCGTGCGGGAAGCGGAGATGGGCATCCGTTATGTCGAATTGGTGCGGTGTGTGCCCGCCGCTAAATCCACTGCGGCGGAAAAGGCGGCCTTTCGGGCTCGACTTAATCGTTTCGTGCGGGATGTGAGGCGCTTCAAGATAACCTACATTGCGGAAGATCACCCGATTGCCGGTTGGATCAGCGCCATGCGAAGTGCCGCGCGATGAACCGGAACTGTACGGCCTGAACCATCGGTGTGGTGTCGCCGTGTTATTTAAAATGAAGAGGCACACTTTATGAAACGACGTAAGTTTATAAAACTGGCCGCCGCCGCTGTGACCGCCTCTGCGGCGGGCCCGTTGGCGGCGGGTGCCGCCGAGACCGAGCCGCAGTTGACCGATTTGGCCTTTGGCCGTCCGGTGAGGGTCTCTTCCACGGCGTATGCGCCGACGCCGGGCTTTTGTGCGGTTGATGGCACGCGCTGGAGTTGGTGGACCAGCGCTCCGGAAGATCCGTCATGGATTGAAATTGATCTTCAGACGGCGTGCGTCATTCATCAGGTTCGTATATTTTTTCCGCATGAAAAAGGCGATCAGTTTCCGCGACCTTCCCATGCCGAGGAGGGGTGGACTCCCGCATCCGCCGTTTTTGGCAGCTATGCCGTGGCGTACGACGTGGAACTGTCGGTGGACGGTAAAAAGTGGAACAATGTCTATTCCACAAACAATGGCGTGGGGGGAGACATGCATTTGCGCGTCGAGCCGCAAGCGGCCCGTTATGTGCGGCTGACGTCGCGGTCACGTTCGTGGCGGCAATATGGCGTGGCGATCAGCTCAATACAAGTGATGGGAACGTGCAGCGTTCCGCGGCCCGCGCCGGGCGGTTGGACCGCGCCGCGGGCGGCGCGGCAATCCTCAACGCCGGTTCTTCCGCCACGCGAAGATGGGCGTCTGTTGGGCGGCTGGGAGATGGCTATGATCGGACCGGGCGGAACCCATGCTCCGGCAGAAGAGGTTTCCGCCCCGATGTTTGACAGCCGGAATTGGTATCAGGCCACGGTCCCCGGAACTGTGCTGACCACTCTTGTGGATCAGGGGGTGTTTCCGGAGCCGCTGTTTGGACTGAATAATCTGCAAATTCCGGAGGCGTTGAATAAATATGCGTGGTGGTATCGCAAGACCTTCACGCTGCCGGGGGAATATAAGAACAAACGTACTTGGATTCACTTTGAGGGGATCAACTACACCGCCGAGGTTTGGCTCAATGGTCGGCGACTTGGGGAAATCAAGGGTGCTTTTATCCGGGGCCTTTTCGACATTACCGACGCGGTCAAAGCGCGTGGTACGAATGTGCTGGCGGTGAAGGTGCATCCGGTGTCACACCCCGGGTTGCCCGATGAACAATCATGGAAGACCGGGTTTGGTCCCAACGGCGGGGAGCCGACGCGAAATGGCCCCAATTTTTTATGCACGGTCGGATGGGATTGGATTCCAGGCATTCGCGACCGGTGTACAGGCATCTGGAGCCATGTATATTTAACCAGCACCGGCCCGGTGGTGCTGCGCAATTCGCAGGTAAAGACAAAGCTGCCGTTGCCCGAACTCTCTTCCGCCACGTTGAGTGTCGGGGTCGAGGCCTTCAATGCCGGTTCGCAGGCGGTTCACGGATTGTTGAAGGGTAACGTCGGTGACATTGCGTTTGAGAAACATGTCACCATTGAGGCCGGCGCCAGAAGAATCGTGAACTTCAACGCCCGGGAATTTCCCCAATTGGTGATGCATCATCCGGAGTTATGGTGGCCCAACGGCTATGGCGGGCAGTATCTGTATGAGCTGAACCTTGCCTTCGAGATCGGCGGAATCGAAAGTGACCGCATCAAGACCTCTTTCGGCGTGCGTGAGTTCGAATACGAGAAGCGGCCCGATCTGGTGATCAAGTGTAACGGGCACAAGATCATGTGCCGCGGCGGGGACTGGGGCCTTGATGAAGCGATGAAGCGCATTCCATACAAATCCATGGATACCTGGATACGCATGCACCACCTGGCCAACCTGAACATCATTCGCAACTGGACGGGGGAAAGCAACAGTGAGGAGTTTTTTGCGCTGTGCGATAAATACGGCGTCATGGTCTGGACGGAGTTCTGGATGGCCAACCCCGGAGACGGGCCGGACCCGGATAATCCGGCGCTGCTGCTGGCCAATGCGGAGGATACCTTCAAGCGCTATCGCAACCATCCGTGCATAGTCATCTGGTGCGGCCGCAATGAAGGCCCGCCGCCGGCGATCATCAACGCCGCCTTGGAACGCATGGCGAACGAACTTGATGGCACACGCTACTATCAGCCCGGCTCCTCCATTGACGGAGCACAAAGCGGCGGGGCCTATTGTTTTACGGAGCCGGCCGTATTTTTTGAGCCACGGTTCGGCGGCTTTATGACTGAAATCGGCAGTGTGTCCATACCAACATTGGATAGCCTCAGGACCACCATGCCGGAGGATCAGCTTTGGCCAAATCATAACAATACCTGGGCCTATCATGACTACTGTCGGGGCGGCGGTGCCAATATTGCAACCTTCGAGGCTGGGATGTTCCGGCGTTTTGGACCGACCACCAGTATTGAAGATTTCGTGAATCGCTCGCAGATACTCAACTACGAATCATATCGCGGCATGTTTGAAGGCTACCTGAGCAAGCTGTGGCATACCACCAGCGGCGTGATTTTGTGGATGAGCCAGCCCGCGCAACACAGCGTGGTTCAGCAGATATATGCCTATGATATGCAGGCGCATGCGTCGTTTTATGCCGCCAAAAAGGGTTGCGAGTCGATACATGTACAGCTTTCGCCGGTGGATTTCAGCGTGGACCTGATCAACCTGACGCTGGCACCGATGCACAACGTTACGGTCAGCGCATTGGTTTACAACCTTGACGGCTCATTGGCGGGGCAAACCCGCCACGCGATGGATGCGGTGGCCAACGCTAAAACTCCGGCTTTCAAGCTGACCTTGCCAGAGCCCTTATCGGAGGTCTATTTTGTGCGGCTGACCATACGCGATGCTGCCGGGGCGTTGCTGGGCGACAACCTGTACTGGCAGAGCCGCAACAATGGCTCTTTGCGAAGCATGAGCACGATGCCGAGGGTTCGGCCTGCCGGACGTGTGCGCCTGGCCACCCGCGGCGAGATGTTCATAGCGATGGTGGAACTGCACAATAGCGGTAAAACACCGGCCATCGCCATCAGCCTCACACCGTGCAAAGAGAAGATGGCCGGTCCGGCCAGACGGATTCTTCCGGCATTTATTGATGACAATTATTTTTCACTCATGCCTGGCGAATCGAAAACCGTGCGCATGGAGTTTTACACCGAGGATGCCGCGGGGTGTAAGCCAGTTGTGGAAATTGCCGGATGGAATATCGCCCAACAGGCAATCGCATGCGACGGTGGAGAGTTTGAACCGATTGGATGAACATACGTCAACCGGCAAAAAGTGATCAATAGGGGCCGGTAGGGTATTACACAATGCGGCATTATGCGGGTATGGTCACTGGTTATACTTGGCTTATCATCCCCGCTCGGTGTCGCGTGCGGTGTATGGTATAGGAGATAGTATGTTACCAAGGATATTAACGAAGCCGTTGCACATCCGCCTGTGCGACGCAGGTCGGCCTCCAATAGGTCGGCGGCATTTTCTTGCCCAGTTGGCAGGCTCCGGTCTTCTGCTGGCAGTGCGCAACGCACGGCCAGAAGATCGGGTTGGTGGCACGGCGGTCATGCGATCACCACGTATCGTCAACATTTACAACTTTGTGCGAAATTCCGACCCCCGTGTAACCAATTCCGAAGACTTTCTATTCGCCGCTACCGCGCGTCAACTCCAACTGCTGCGGCACTTGAATCTTCCATGCACGTTTGCGCTGCAATATGACGCGTTGATCAATCCGCGCTATCAGCAACTTTTCAAAACTGCCCCCACGACGCGAACTGAAATCGGGGCGTGGTTGGAAGTGCCCCGCGCACTGGTGGAGAAAGCCGGTCTACCGTGGCGTGGCCCGACGAACTGGGCATGGGACTGGAATGTTGATGTTGACTTCACAATCGGTTACGCACCGGATGAACGAATAAGGATCGTCGATGCGTACATGACTGAGTTCAAACGGGTGTTCGGTAGGTTTCCGGCCACCGTCGGGGCGTGGTACGTCGATGAAATTACTCTCGCTCATCTTGCGCAGGGGTATGGCATCGTCGCATCCTGTAATTGCAAAGATCAGGCGGCCACCGATGGCTATACGCTCTGGGGCGGCTATTGGAACCAGGCCTATTATCCCAGCCGGCTCAATGCGTATATGCCGGCACAGCATCGCGCCGCACAAATTGATGTTCCCATTTTTCGCATGCTCGGCAGCGATCCGATCTACCAGTACCAGTCGGGCCTGGGTGGAAATGGCCAAGGGGTCATGACGCTGGAACCGTCCTCCCCCGGAGGACGATCAAAAAGGTGGGTGAACTGGTTTTTCAAGGTCATAAGCCAAGAACCTTGCCTGGCATTTGCCTATGCGCAAGCGGGGCAGGAAAATTCATTCGGATGGTCCGCGATGAGGCAGGGGGTGGAATACCAGTTTCCCATGATCGCCCGATTGGCCCGCGCTGGTATTATCCAAGTTGAAACGCTGGAACAAAGTGGGCGTTGGTTCCGCAAATCCTTCGACGTCACTCCGGCGACCGCAGTGGTGGCAATGCATGATTGGCAGCACCAGGGGCGTAAAACGGTGTGGTATGACACGCGCCATTTCCGGGTGAATTTCTACTGGCATGGTTCCAGTTTCAGGGTGCGCGACATCCATTTGTTTAACGAAAATGTCGTCTCGCCGTATCATGAGCATACTGACCGCATCAGGAGTATGGCGGTCTATACGCTTCCAATTGTTGACGGATTCCTGTGGAGCTCAAACCGCCCCAATGGTCCGCAGGCGGGAATCCGACTCGTGGCGATGGACGCGAAAGGCATTCGGGTACCGCTGGCGATGGATGGAAATCCGGCTGTTACGGCGTTACATGACCGCGATTTGCATATTCGTTTTAAGATCAGGCAAGGGGGCACAATAAACATTGTGTGCCGTGAGGATCAGTTGGCGTTTAACTTACAGCGTGCTTCCGGTAGTACCGTGAAATGGGCGATGGAAATGACCTGGAGCACCGCCCGCAGAACGGGTATTGGCCGAAACACAATCAATAAACTGTACTACAATAACCAAGGTGTAAACTACGCGCTTGCGCTGGAGAAAGGGACCGTGGTGCGTCCTGGCGCCGCACCGCGGACGGTTCTGTTTATGCCGCAACAAGATGCTGTGGTCATGGCTCTGAAGGCGAGATTGATCCGATAGACCGCAAACGCCTACGAAATAAAGTTTTGATTTGGTTCTACCTATGAAGGAGTTTTCCAATGGAAGAAGCAATGGAATCACAAACAATTACGCGGCGTCGGATACTGCAAGCCGCAGCGGGTGCCGGGGTGGCGCTGGCCTTGGCGGGATGCAGCTCGGCACCGCCGGAAAGACCGCGCGGCATACAGGCCGCGCCGGTGGTGACTTCGGTGTTTTCGTTGGATCTAACCGGAAACGCCTGGACCATGCACGAGGAGCACACCAGGGAGACGTTTCCTGCCATTGTGCCCGGCTCCACGTACACCGATCTGATGCGGGCTGGGAAAATTCCCAATCCATTTTATCGGGAGAACAACGGCACAGGGGCCACGGGCGGTTCCAATGTGTGGACGTTCGATTGGAATAAATATATTCGAGAAGTTGATCCGCAGCCGATCCAGTGGGTGGCACAGAAAAACTGGATTTATGAACGCACCTTCGATGTGCCTGAGGAACTGCTCTCCAAACCGCATATTGAAATCACATGCCACGGACTTGACACCCTGGCGACGGTCTGGATCAATGATCAGCAGGTGGGGCAGACGGATAATATGTTCCGGAAATGGGAGTTTGATGTTAAGCCGCACCTGAAAGCGGGTAACAATACAATTCGTATTAAATTTGATACCCTGGCCCCGTATGTGGACCAACAGAGCGCGGCATATAAAGAAAAGCATGGCATTGAGTTAAACGATCAGCGGTCGTGGATACGCAAGGGGCCATACATGTGGGGATGGGACTGGTGTCGGCCATTGCTGACGCAGGGAATCTGGAGGCCCCTTGAGATTGTGGCATACGAGGCGCGGATCGCGGATGTGGGCGTGCTGCAACATCACCGGGACTCCGGTGCGGTAGGACTGGACATTGAAACGACCGTGTCCGGAGCCGGAACCGGGGCGCAAGTTCACACCCGTGTACTGTTTGGTGCCACCGTGGTGGCCACCGCCTCGGCACCGGTGAATGATGGCGTTGCCATAAGCCAAGTTGAAATTGCCAACCCACAACTGTGGTGGCCCAACGGTGTCGGGGAACATCCGTTGTATACTGTGGAAGTCCAATTGCTGGAGTCGCCTGGTGGCGTCGTGGGAATGCTGTCATCCACTCCCAGAGTATTGGATACCAGAAGCCGCCGCATCGGCCTGCGCAAAATAGATGTGCTCCCGCCCAAAGACGGTGTGGCGATGCACGTAGAGGTTAATGGTGTGCCGGTGTTCGTTAAAGGGGCGGATTGGGTTCCCCCGGACAATATTCCCACACGCGTAACGCCGGATATTATCCATTGGTATATGCACAAGGCGGTGGAATGCAATTTCAACTTTCTCCGCCTTTGGGGCGGCGGATATTACGAGGAAAATGATCTTTTTGATCTCTGCGATGAGCTGGGCATCATGCTGCAGTTTGAATTCAAGTTTGCCAACACCACCTATCCCGTGAATGACCCCAAGTGGGTGGAGAATCTGCGGGCCGAGGTGGAGTACCAGGTGCGGCGTTGCCGCAACCATCCATCAATTGTGATCTGGAGCGGCAACAACGAGCTTAACGCGTTTAAGGGCTATCACCAGTTATTTGGCGACATGATGGGAGGAATAGTGCATCGACTGTTACCGGGGGCGTTCTACGAAATTGGTAGCGGGGCCGCCGGTAGCGGAGATATCCATACCTGGGATGTCTGGCACGGCCCGGCTCCTTTTTCACAGTATCGGACCATTGAGGGTTTTGTCACTGAGTTCGGACTGCAATCTTTCCCGGTGCCGATGTCGGTTGATGCGTACACGGATGCCGCCGACCGTAAAAGCATCCATACTCCCGTGATGCGTTTTCACAATTGTGATGGCAGCGACCATGGCAACAGCAGGATTATGCACTACGTCAATATGTACCTTGGCAAGGCTCCGGATAATTTTGACGACATTTTGTGGCTTTCGCAAATTGTGCATGCCTACGGTATGCGCTATGGCGTGGAACATTGGCGGCGCGATATGCCGCGCTCGATGGCCGCCGCCGTCTGGCAATTCAACGATTGCTGGCCGGGACAGACCGGTTCGATGACCGACTATTACCGCCGCTGCAAGGCGCTGCAATATCAAAGCAAGCATTTCTTCGCCCCGATTCTGGTCAGCGGCATACCGGATCCAAAGACGGGTAAGGCCGAGCTGCACATTACCAGTGATCGGCAGAAGGATGTTACGGGCGTGCTGCGTTGGCTGGTAACGGATACCACCGGTACGGTGCTTGTGCATGGCGAAAGGACGGTCCCAATTCCGGCCCGCACCAGCCAGCTGGCGCATACGCTGGACCTTGCGGATCTCATCAGCAGTCACGGCCTGGCGAATCTATTGATCTGGCCCGAGGTGCGCGTCGGCAGTGCAACGGTGGCGGAAAACCTGCTATTCTTTGGTCGGCCACTGGAACTCAAATTGCACAATCCGCAATTGGTGGCAAGTATTACCGGCGATGGCCGACATTATGGAGTGCGTGTTGAAGCTACTGCGCCGGGACTGTGGGTGTGGGTCGATGTGAAACAAACTAATGCGACCTATTCGGATAATTTCTTAGCGGTGCGTCCGGGACGCGTGGCGACAATTGAGGTCGCGCTTGATAAACCGCTTACCCGCGATGATTTCCGGCATCGGCTGGAGGTACGCAGTGTTTACGACATTGCCCCAGACATGCGCGCGTGACACCCCCGTGCCGTGCGGATCGTGGAGACGTAAAAAGGGCGGCGTTCACCGTAGCGCGGGAAACAGCCGCGAGTTCTCGCGATTTATCCCGGCGCAAGCGGGGTTGGGCGGCGCGGATCGTGGTGAAACCCAAGGCGGAAAGGGGTGTGGTAACACTACCGGTTCGCCCTGGAACCTATCGCGTGATCAATTATTTGGGGGCGAAACATATTACGACCAAGGCTGGCGCGGCGGGGCTAAAACTGCAGCTTTCCACAGGCCGCAATACATACTGGCGCAGGGTAGAAACTGAATTGCAGGAGATCGACAACTATGTGGCGGATTTGAAAGGGTTAAACATGACTGTCAAAGATTGCGCGGTACAGCGGCGAGAATTTCTAAAACGGGTTGTCGTGGCCTCGGTGGCAGCTACTGGTGCGACATTGCCGCGGCCAACGGGTCGGCGAGCGTTGGGTGATGCTGTCGTTGATCCGTTGCGTAAGGCCGTTGTGTCCGGATCCGTTGGCTCGGTGTGCCCCATGATCGGCACGGACGGGTATGGGCGCACCTTTCCCGGTGCCATGGTTCCATTCGGGCTGGTGCAGCTTAGCCCCGATACCGCCGGGCAGGCCCAGCCGCAGTGGTGGCGGCAGGGGCGAAATGTGATCGTCTATCCATGGGAACATTGTTCCGGTTACTTTTACCCCGACAACGTCATCCGTGGTTTCAGCCACACCCATCTTTCCGGCACCGGATGCCCGGCGCTGGGTGATGTGCTGCAGATGCCCGGTACCGGGACGGTGCGCTGGAATCCCGGCGGACCGGGTTGGCAGCATGACGCCCAAGGTCGGCAGATTGGGGCAGGATCGGGGTGGGTTTCGCGTGCGCCG
>JBMFGW010000104.1:0-13731 GCA_049977145.1 Phycisphaerae bacterium | reverse complement strand
CTGAACTATTCGTCGGGAAGGCTATAGGATTGCAGTAAGAGGGATAATGCGCCACTGTGCTAAAAAGTTAAGGATTGAGCCCCCAGAGACCTGGCAGAATCTGTCACAGGCCCCAGAAGATGTAAAAAAGTAAGATGCTAAAAAAGTAAGATGCACTTGCAATGGTCAGAGACCTATGCTATCGTAAAGCTATCACGAGATATTCAATTGGTTTTCGTGATGGTGCTTTGAGGTTTTCAACATGCTGGCCGCGAGCATGGGTATTAGGGAAAGGAGGTTGTAACGCGGAAAGGCTTTTCAGGTAAGTTGGCCAAGGCGGGTCGCCTTGGGTTTATTCAAGGAGCTTTCAACTTCAGAGTTGTCAACTATTGTGGTTGGCGTGGAGAAGAAACAAAGTAATTTTCTTCTTAGGAGCTTGCTATATATGTTTAGCAAGTCACAATTTCTTCTGTTGGCCGCTTGTGGCGGCAGCACCCTTGTGGCACTTAGTTGCGGCGCGTTCGCCAACGCCCAGGTTATCTACAACTACACCACGGACAACGACGCGCCGTCCACCACCGCCGTTGAAGCAGGTATTTGGGCAAGTCAGAGGAATACCACACCGGAAGTTGTTGACGTGCAAAATTCCGAGCTCACGACAACTCCGGGGCCGGAACCAGCCACCGATGTGAGCGTGTTTCCGAATCCCGGTCTGGCCAATCCGCGAATGCAATTCAACACCGGGGCCGTAGTCAACAACCAGGAGCAGTTGTCCCCAGACCTGCCGAATATCCCCGGACCGCTTTCCGGGTGGGTGGTCACGATGTGGAACAGCAGTGAGGTCCTGAACGCCAACGAGATGGTGACCAATGATCCAAACGTGTCGGATCCCGCCTTTGGTCCTGCCGCCTACGCTTTCACCACGCCGAACCAGAACGCGCAGCTCGCAATCTATCGCGACGCCGCCAACAACCAGTGGGTTTACAACCTTTTCGAACGCAATGGCACGCTTACTCCGGGAGGAGGAGCGAATTTGTTTCTTTCGGCTAATGCCAGCGGCGGTCCATTTACCATGAATCATCCTATTGGTTACAACCTCTCCGCTAAAATCTCTGAGGCGTACGCCACATACGACAATCCGCAGGCGGTGACAAACGGGGCGGTGCTGGCCCAAGTGTTCTCGGGGTTTATCCTACAGAACGCCAACCAAGGGCTCACGGTTTTTATGCAAATTATGCTGGCAGACAGCAGGGATGGGACGGGTGGAAATGGTGGAATTACCTATTTGAGCCAATCCGGCAATACTTACATTGTGGATATTACGCCTCCCGGCGGTAATCCCCTTGCTTTTCAGACGGATGTCGGGCCTCTTCAGTACCTTTCCTACCAGCTCAATCCATTCTTCAGTGAGTTTCTCGCTGCGGAATCATTTGGAGCCGCCGCAGAGAATTCGGCCAATTGGTCCCTTAATTCAATGTATGTGGGCCTGGAAACCGAAAACAGCATTTCCAGTGGCGTCCCGCAGGGGACAGTCAGCGTCGGCTTGCAGATTGCCGGGTTAACTGCTTATTCGGAGCCCGTTCCGGAGCCGACAACGCTCAACTTGTTGGCGATGGCTGGCGTTGGATTACTGCCGCTAAGGCGTCGTAAACATGAATTGTTTTCAAAAGTCGTAGATGGCGATCAAGAGAAGCAAAATAAATTAGTAAAAACACTTGCATTGGTTTTGGATCTGTGCTATAGTAAAGCTATCACGAGATATTCAATTGGTCTTCGTGATGGTGCTTTGAGGTTTTCAACATGCTGGCCGCGAGCATGGGTATTAGGGAAAGGAGGTTGTAACGCGGAAAGGTTTTTCAGGTAAGTTGGCCAAGGTGGGCCGACTTGGGTTTATTCAAGGAGCTTCCAACTTCAGATTTGCCGACCGTGTGGTTGGCGTGGAGTGGGGGAGCAAGGTAGTTGTCTATACAGGGAAAATGAGTATGAATAACAAATCCAGTATTGTTACATCCGCCGCGGATTGTTGCGGCAAACCACAGTCCATCCGGACCGTGGGTAGTTCAGTTTACTCCCATCGGGAGTTGCACAAGGAGTTTTCTATGTTCAAGTCAAATTCCATCCTATTGGCCGCTTGTGGCGGCAGCGCCCTGCTGGCGCTAAGCTGTGGCTCCGTTGCCAATGCGTCGGTGATCTACCAGGATAGTTTCGCACGCTCAGGAAATCTGGCCGGTACTACCCCCGCACCGACCGATACCGGCGGCGTGACGTGGGGTACCAGCATTAACGGGGGGATGACGGCCAAAACCAACGGATCCGAGTTGGTGCTGGCGCAGGCCAGCGGCCAATACGGCGTTGGAAATGGGTATTTAACATACACCCCGCCAGCTAGCGGAACCATCACGCTTTCAGCGGGCTTGACCAAGGGGTCCGGCGGATGGGGAATCTTAGGTTTTGAGTCCACTACCAGTGGTGACAACGCGTCTGGTAGCAGCAAGTTTCCAGCGGGGCCCAACGTGATGCTGTTAGGCAACTACGTAATGATGAATCCCGTGGCCCAATCCGGCACCGGAACCGCCTACCAAGACATCCCTGGTTTCGTTTCGGGTAGCCCTACCGTGCTGACAATCACTTATGACATTTCGACCGAGACGGCACAATGGTATTCCCAGACGGGTACAAATTCGCCGTCGCTGCTCTATACCTACGATTACGCCACGAACGGTGTGACGGCACCGACCATCGCCGCCGTGGAAGTTGGCATGTGGGCAAGTTCTTCCACTTCCCCTCCGGCGGTTGTTGATGTGCAGAATTTCACGCTCACAGCCGTTCCCGAACCGGCTTCATTGGGCTTGGTGGCCGTGGGGGCTTTGGGCTTGCTGCTGTTGAAGCGGCGGAGAAAGGCGTGATGCGTGGTTAATGGTGGGTTGGCTTGAGGCTTGCCCGGTAATGGATGACAACGAGGGGCCGATGAGATTAAAACTCTCGGCCCTTCTTTTCGGACCGGCGGCTGATAACGGAAAACTGTGCACTGACCAGTGGAACAAGGAGTTTTTTATGAAACGTCGCGCGTTTACCATCATCGAATTATTGGTGGTCATTTCCATTATCGCCTTGTTGATCGCGTTGTTGCTGCCGGCCCTGGCCCGCGCCAAGCAGATGGCGGTGAGCATCCAATGCCTGGCGAATCTGCGCTCTTTGGGCCAGATTAACATGGAATATGCTAATGTTTATGAGGGCGATATTCCGGCGGGGTGGAACACCATGAACCCGCCCGTCAATGCCAACGCAACAATGAATTGGAAAGGGCTGCTCTTTGGCTTTTATACGGGGCAATCCCCGCAACAACTTTACAACTTGGCGTGGGAAGGTAACAACCCGCCTGGTCCGGGCGGCCCGGGTCTATACCCTGACATACGGCAGAAATGGCTGGCCTTGGCATGGTGTCCGGCCTCGTCTACATCTTCCAGCAGCGTGAGCAGCGCTGGTTTATGGGCCGACTGGGATGGAGTATATATGCTGCCGACAAACTACAGTTGTAATCCGAATTTTTTTCTGCAGTATCAGAAAGTAAACGGCGCGAATCAGACCGTTAGTTTCAAGATGAGCAATGTACAAAATCCAGGTCAAAAAATTGCTTTTGGAGATTGTACAGCGTCCCAGCTTACGAACGGTATCTACCAATCTTGGATATATTTCAGTTGGTACCAATCGGGTGAATTTACCGCGCTGACGGCATACGCCGGGCCTTATGACAATGATCCCAATTATCTTATCCCACCCAACGGCTTACCGCCGGATTCAGGCGACAACCTTCCTGGCGCGGACCACCCGAATGGAAGCGGCTTGCGTTATCGCCACAATTCCACTTCGCTGACTACTGGCGACGGCAACGCGGTATTCTTTGATGGCCACGCCGCGTCCATCCCGATTAACCAAAATGTCAGCGGAGCCGCAATAACCTCTCCCGCTGCCAATGGCACCACCGGCCTGCGCATCCTGAATATCTTTAACCCCGCGTTTCCCGGCCAGGGTGGCTATTCCACTTATGAGCCGTGAGCAGTCGCGCCGGATGGCAAATCGTCATGTGAGAACTTAATCCTGATGGCCACTGGATATTGACGGTAGAGCGGGGCTGAATCAAGATCGTTCCGGCTTGATTGTAAATTTATTATTCATCAGAGGACAAGTAGTGCAAATAAATGTATTGAGCGATGTGGACAATATCGTGGGGCAAAGCCTTATAAAATTGCGCTGGCTTTTGCTTATGGGAATCTTGGTGTTGGTTGCGGCACCTGCGTTACACGCGGCAAACCGACAATTTTATTTGAAGAATGGCGACCGTGTTCTGTTTTACGGAGACAGTATCACGGAGCAACGGTTTTATACCACGGAGGTTGAACTGTTCGTCCGCACCCGGTTTCCAAATCTGCCTGTCCGCTTTGTCAATTCCGCTTTCGGTGGAGATCGTGTAACCGGCGGCGGTGCGGGGACGATAAACGTGCGGTTAAAACGGGATGTATTTCCCTTCAAGCCTAATATTGTGACGATCATGCTGGGGATGAACGATGCCTGGTATGTACCGTTCAAGCAGCGTATTTTTAATACCTATACCACGGGCTATGAGCATATTATCACGTCGCTGCAAAAGCACTTGCCCGGCGTAAAAATTGTGCTTATTGAGCCGTCGCCCTACGACGATGTAACACATAAGCCATACTTTTCCCTGGATCCCAAGTACACAGGTCATGAGAGTTACAATGGCGTCTTGATTCGATATGGGAGATTTGTCAGGCAACTGGCCGCAAAATATCATCTCATGTGTGTGAATTTTAATAAACCGCTCGTGGATGTGCTGCGGCAGGCCAATCGCGTCAACCATGCTTTGGCCACGCGGATTATTCCGGGGCGAATTCATCCGGATGCCAATGGCCAACTGGTGATGGCCGAAGCGCTGCTGAAGGCATGGGACGCGCCGGCCACCGTCACAGCGGTACAAATCAATGCCGGCGACAAGGCGGTTGTGAAGGCCGATAATACCCGTGTATCGGATTTAACGGTAAGCCACGGAATGATCTCATGGACGCAGATGGATAGAGCATTGCCGCTGGCTTTGATGGATTTACACGGCAATTGGCCGCAGTTTCCACAAGTGCTCGTATGGCCCTACAACCGCTTGTGGCAACCCGGTGGGCCGAACTGGAACCAATCCTGGCTCACGGAGGACGGTAAATATCAACCGTCGGACTTTTGGCAACCACCCCAGCCGAAGTGGAACTACGTTAATCCGGTCACAGCGTTGGTGGTGAAAGCCAGCCACATATATTCAGCGTTAGACTCGGAATCATTGAAAGTGCCGGGGCTTACCGCCCCGCGTTACAGCTTAAAAATTGATGGACAATTGGTTGGAACGTTCAGTTCCGCCCAGCTCACAACGGGAATTAATCTGGCCCGCTACCATACCCCGATGCTGGCGCAATCTTATCATGTGATGCATGTTATTTGGCATGGCGAACAGATGCGCTTCTATATATGGCATGACATCCAGTTACCGCTGGCCGGATACGGGCAACGCTTTATAAAAAAGGCCGAGGCTAAGCTGATTGCGACGCTGTACCACCATCTATTTCAAACGATTGAACGTCGGGAATACGCGGCAGCGCAGCCGGTACCCCACCATTATGAATTGGTTCCGGGTGGTCATTAAAAGACATGAGCAATACAAAAGACGAAACGAAAGGATTATGCGGATGAAAATGTGGCACGGTTGGAATTGGATCATGGTGGGGCCTATGGGCGATCTACGTTGGCGGCACCTGCGGTGCTTGCCGGCGCTGGCTGGTATCGTGTGGACGCTCTTGGGCGTCACCACATACACACATGCCGCCGCCGCGTGGAAAAGCGTATTTCCCAATCCCGGTTTGACCAATCCCCGCATGAACTTCAATCTTGGAACGCGGGTAAATGGTGTGGACATTGCCGGAAATTCCCCCTATTTACCGGCTATTCCCGGCCCACTATCGGGATGGACCATCGGCATGTGGCATCGCCGGGAAACGCTCAATGCGCGGGAACTGGTGCGTAATGACCGAGCATTGCGCGATCCGCGCTTGGGCGTGCCCACTTATGCGTTCGTCACACCCGATCACAATACCCATCTGGCGATCTATCGCGATCATCAAGCCCATCGGTGGGTTTATGATTTATTTGAAAAAAATGGAATGCTGCTGCCCAACGGTGGTGCCAATCTGTTTCTCTCCGCCAAGGCCCGGGGTGGCCCGTTTACAATGAACCATCCCATTATTTACAATCTTTGGGCGAAGATATCCCAAGCCCATATTAAGTATTACAACGCCAGCGCTGAAACAAGCGGGGCCGTCCTGGCGCAAGTGTTTACGGGTTTTATTCTCAGCGTGCAAAGTTCCCATCCTGCGGATCGCTTAACGCTGTTCCTGCAGATTCCGCTGACCGACAGCCGGAATGGCAAGGGCGGCGTGGCGCGATTCGGCGGTACCGGTGGGGTTACCTATCAGCACTGTGTTTCTGGAAAAAACGGCACGGTCATCATTGAAAACATCGTTCCGCGCGGTGGTTGTCCGCTGCCGTTTCGCGCGCAGCGCGGCCCGCTGCGACATTTGCATTACCGCCTCAACACATTTCTTCGCGCGGTGCTGGCTCATCCTCCGATGTTCCGCAATTCTCATGGCAATATGCAGCGGTTGGTATATTCGAATCAAGCCAAGAATTTGAAAAACTGGACACTTAATTCAATATATGTGGGTTTGGAAACGGAAAATCGTGATTACCGGAAAGGCGTAACCGATCATCAACCCCAGGGCACTGTTTCCGTGGCGTTGCAAGTGGCGAATTTGAGTGTAATGACGGTGGCGGCACAACTCGCACACCACGCGAAATAAACTTATTATTGGTCGGCATTGAGCAGCTAAACAATAGCGTAGATGTATTATCAGGAGCTTTCCATGGAAAAGAATCAACAGTCCAACGTGGATTTACAGCCGCCGGTTGCAAATAATGGCGGGGGTAATGGCCGCCGGAGATTTTTGTGGGGCGGGCTGCTGGCCGTGCTCGGTGCCTTGCGCGCCGGCAAACCGGCTGTGGCTGCCACATCGGCCAATCCCGGCGAGCCGTCGCTGGTTACAGAAGGAACGCCGCTTAAAACTGTGGTGAAGCAAGGCCAAGTGCCGAATGTTCCGTTGGATACGATGGTCCTTTTTGAGCGTGGTGATAACCATCACGGACGCGCCGGAACCCATGAAGTCCTCTCGCTTATTCAGGAAGAAAAGGGGCCGCACTCTTATCCGTGGACGCTCTACGCCCAGCTTAGCAGCCACCAGATTGTCGGAGATGCCGTGGTGCTGTGCTCGCGTTTGATCAAGAAGGGTGTAGGCTGGGCGGCGGGCCATCATTCAGAGGTGTATAGCCATGCGAAGGGCGTGGCTATTGGCGTAAATGTTGAAATGCACAACTTATATCCTGAGCCGCAAAACACCGAGGTGATCGGCGTAAATATCCAGCCATCTCAGGGGCTAAGCCGTTATGGCATTCAGATTCAGGGGGGAGCGGAGCAGACGAACCAATTTGAAAAGGCCATCGGTCTCAATGGCGGAGGCGCTGTCGGCGTGGACCTCGCCGGGCATTTCAAGGAAGTGGGCATTCATACGCATGATAATTCCATCCGTGTCAACGAGGGTGCCAGCCTGGAACTGGACGGCTTGGGCAAGGTTCGATTACGTTACCGCAAGGGGCGTATTGAGTTTATGAACGGAGATCGTTGCATTGGACATATTAACACCGATGGAACCGATCATGAATTATGAATCGCAGGCCGGCAACGGGATGAGAATGCTTATGTTCATAAAAATACATCAGCACGCTGCCTTTGGGATTGGCTTGTCAGCTTTGATCGGTATGATGTCAACACCTTGGTTGACGGCTGCGTCGTCGCGGCCAGTTTTGTCTTTGACGCATGACAGTACACGATTAAATCAACGTGAGGCGGACGCCAAAGTTCGAATAGTTAATGGATGTCCTCATTTGTTTATTAATGGCCAGCCGACGCCTCCGCTGGCGCTTTACGTCGGTATCCCGATTAAATACCAACCGACACTTAGACAATCAGCCGCCGAAATCCGCCTTGCGGCGGCCCAGGGCGTCAACATTATTGCATTTGCGACCAACTCGCTGGGAGATCGATTACCGAGTCCGCATTCGGGATTGTCCGGGCGATACCAACTCATAGACCGCCAGTGTGCCTTCATTTTAAAAAATGATCCGCATGCCTGGTTACTGCCACGGGTTTGGTGCGGCGAGCTGGGCTTTTGCGCCACCCATCCGCTGCAGCAGGTTGCGTATCGTGACGGATTGCCATCCGATAGTTCCGTCGCTTCACGCCTCTGGTACCATGCCGCAGCGCAGTCGGTCACTGCGTTTATAGAGCATATTCAAGGATCAAAATACGCCTCGCATGTCATCGGCTATCATATCGGCCACGGTCACACGGTGGAGTGGTTCACACCGAATTACTGGAAACATCCTGGATTTGACTATTCGGTGTCAAACCGCCTTGGTTTCGCCCGTTGGCTCCGCCGTCATTATCACACGGACAAGGCATTGCAAGGCGCCTGGCATGATTCCAAGGTATCTTTTCGTACCGCCACCATCCCGCCGCCGGAACCGTTCACCGCGTACCCGTTTTACCAAGCCAAAGAAAGTCGTTATGTGGACTATTTAAATTATCAAAGCGATATTACAGCAGATCGTATTGTGCGACTCGCCGCAGTGGTCAAACGTGTTGCCGCCGGGCGTTCGCTGGTGGTGACCTTCTATGGGTACGACTTTGAACTTCCGACATCCGATACCGCCGACCGCGCACTGGGCCGCCTGTTACGCTGTGCCGATATTGACGCCATCGCCTCGCCGGTGTCCTACATTGATCGTCAGCCGGGCGGCTCTCCGGCATTTATGGGGCCGGTGGACAGTGCAACACTGCACGGCAAACTGTGGATGCTGGAGGACGATACCAGCACGTTTCTTGACACTCCGGATAAGGGCGAGGCTCCTGGATTCTCCGCGCACTGTGCGAATCTAAGTCAGACTGTGGCGGTTCATGACCGAAATTTTGGCCAGATGATGATCCATCGTCTGGGTACATGGTGGATGGACCTGCCGGGCACCGGCTGGCTCAATAACGCGGGTATTTGGGCAAACATCGGCCAGCTCCGCAAAGCCTACCTGAAATACGCGCCCGAAAACCAATTTGAACCAGAGGTTGCGGTTATTTATGACGAGCGATCTCCATCTTACGCGCGCGTTGACCCGGGGCAGGTGTTGCCGCTGTATCCAGCCCTGGTGCACTACCCGACGGAATTTTTTCACTGCGGGACCAGCGTGGGCTTTTATCTACTATCTGACATTGGAGCGCCAAACTTTCCCCACGCCAAGGTAATCATTTTTCTTAATGCTTGGCACGTTGGTGCTGCCACGCGCCGTATAATTCGTGAGAAATTGGAACGTGGCGGGCGGACATTAATCTGGATGTATGGCGATGGGTTTATCCGGCACGGCAACGTGGATACCGCGGCCGCCGGTCGCCTGATCGGTGTAACATTGCGGCTCCGCAGCGCCGTGGGCAATCTGCCGGGGAGCGAGATTTTAGCGAACAATGCGCTTCACCTGCGGGGGCAACTCATCGCGGGCCTCCAGGGAGCCGATGCTCCGAGTTGGTCAGTGATTGATTCCACAGCCATCCCGTTAGGCCGGTATGTGCATACCCACGATGTGTCGATCGCGTTGAGGAAGTTTTCCGCCTACCAATCAATATTTATTGGTGATCCAAGCGTGGCGGCCCCGATTTGGCGAGCACTGCTGCCGCGTCTTGGCGTGCATGTCTACTTGAACACCAATGATGCTTTCCAGACTGATGGCCGCCTGATGATGATCAGCAGTGACGGCGTTGCGGGAATGCGGAAAATCACGCTGCCGCACCGCAGCACCGTATACAATTTGATTAGCGGCCAAAAGTTGACCGACGACGCCCGCCATTTAAAGATTGTCTTGCGGCGATTCCAAACGATGTTGTTAGGTGTCCACCCGTCACGGACAGATGTTTCACCGTATAAGGTATTAGAAAAGTCGAATGAAACCCAACAGTTTAACAAAAAGGATCACAACCATGAACATGTTTTCAAGGCGTAATTTTCTGGCGGGTATGACTGTAACCGGCATCGCATCCCTTGCCGATTCCGCACGACCGACCGATGGTGCACCGCGTGCCGGTGGGGCTGTGGGCCAATACGTACCGGCCCGCCAACCGCTTTTATCTCCCGCCGCCCGAAAAGCCGCTGCCGAGAAACTCTTGGCGTACTTCCACCGGGTGGCCCCGCAACTGTTGCGGCCGGCACAGGGAATTTTGCGCCATCCCAGCATTTCTCCCAGCCTGCCGGGCAAAGCCTATTCCACGCAATTGTGGGATTGGGACACGCTTTGGACCAGTCTTGGTCTTTTTCGGACGGCGCACCTCACAAATGATCATAATCTGCTGGAGAAAGTTGGCCGCCACGCGCAAGGCAGCCTGTTGAATTTTCTGGATCACCAATCGGAAGACGGTCGCATTGCCATCATGATTGATGTGACCAATCCCGATCCGTTGGGGTGCCTTAAGAAAGAGGCTCCCAATCATCATAATCAGGCCAAGCCGGTTTTTGGCCAATTGGCACTTCTGGTGGCGGATCAGACAGGCGAGGTGCAATGGCTGGCACCGCAGTTCGAAAATTTGCTGCACTTTTATGATTCCTGGGAATTGGGAAACCAGACCAAAATCGGCCTGCTGGTTTGGGGTGATGATGTTGGTATTGGCGACGACAACGACCCGACTACCTTTGGCCGTCCTTACTTTTCCTCGGCCAATATGCTTCTTAACAGCCTGTATTATCAGGATTTGCGGGCGGCGGCGGAATTGGCCCGGCGACTGCATCGCCCCCAGGATCACAAACGCTTAACGCAGCAAGCCGACAAACAGGGTCTGCGGCTGCAAAAATATTGCTGGGATCCACGCGATCGGTTTTATTACACCGTGGATGTGCAATGTAAGGATCGCCGCGCGGAATTAATTCACGGCATTCCGGAAGGCATGCCGATGTCGTGGCATTGCCTGCCGCTGAGAATACAGATGTTTACAGGTTTTTTGCCTATGTGGTGTTCACTGGCCACACCACAACAGGCTGCTGATCTGATGCAATTGCATTATCTCAATGATAAGACCTTCCACGCGGCGTATGGCGTGCGCTCGCTATCCAAACAGGAGACCATGTATTCTCTGGCGCGCAGCGGCAACCCCAGCAATTGGCTGGGGCCGATCTGGATAATTACCAATTACTTCGTGTGGCAAGGCCTGAAGAACTATGGCTATAAGGCGGAAGCGGAAAATCTGGGGGATAAAACCCTGCAACTGTTGGCATCCGATCTCGCCACCAGCGGATCACTGAATGAATATTATGATCCCGACACCGGTGCTCCCTTAAGTCATCAGGGGTTCGTGGATTGGAATATGCTGGTGTTGGAAATGATTTAAGCGGCTCACTATTCGGATGGACCGTGTGCGTTCCGTTGCAGGCGGCGGGGCTGCGTGTCGTGGCAAAGCCGTAACCGCCCGCGCGATCATGGGCATCGTTGATCTATGTGGCTTGATGTAAAGGAGTCGCGGTATGGTTGATATTTCAAGGCGTGATGTGCTGACCGGCCTGGCAGGCGTGGCGGTTGGATCCCTTGGCGATGCGGAAACCAGCAGAGTGACCGCTGCCGCTGAAACGGTGAAACAAGAACCCATGCTTCGCAAGCCGGTGCTGTCGCCGGCCGCTCGGAAAGCCGCAGCGGATAAACTATTGGCGTACATTGCCAAGGTCGGTCCTAAACTTCTGCTCCCGCCGGTGGGGGTATTACGGCATCCATTTATTTCTCCAAGTCTGCCGGGAAAAGCCTACGATGGACAGCTCTGGGACTGGGACACCTTGTGGACCAGCCGCGGCCTGTTTCGGCTGGCGGCGCTTCTCGATGATAGGGCTTTACATGCAAGGATTTGTAGCCACGCGCAAGGAAGCTTATTCAATTTTCTGGAGCATCAATCGGAGGCTGGGCGAATCCCCATCATGCTCCAGGCGAATAATACAGATATCTTCCGGTGTCTGAACAAAGCGGCACCCAACTACCATAATCAGGCCAAGCCCGTTTTTGGCCAATTGGCTTTACTCGTCGCCGACGAAATGGGAGATGTTAAATGGTTGGAACCCCGATTTGATCAGCTTCTGAAATTTTATAATTCGTGGATACTGGGATATCAATCCGCAACGGGTTTGCTTGTGTGGGGCGATGAGGTTGCCTATGGGGACGATGGTGATCCCACGGTATGGGGACGCCCATTTTTCTCCTCCGCCAATATCATGCTCAACAGCCTTTATTATCAGGATTTGCGGGCGGCGGCAGAATTGGCCCATAGGCTCAATCGCCCGGAAGATGAAAAACGACTCACACGTCAAGCACAGGATATGGCAGACCGGATACAAAAATACTGCTGGGATCCGCGCGATCGGTTTTATTACACCGTGGATGTGCAATGCAAGGATCGCCGCGCGGAATTGCTTCCAGGGATCCCGGAAGGCATGCCGATGTCGTGGCACTGTCTGCCGATGCGGATACAGATGTTCACAGGCTTTTTGCCTCTGTGGTGTTCACTGGCCACGACGCAGCAGGCAGATGATCTGGTGCAATTGCATTATCGCAATGACAAGACCTTCTACGCCGCGTATGGCGTACGCTCACTTTCAAAGCAGGAGACCATGTACACATTGGCACGCAGCGGCAACCCCAGCAATATGCTTGGCCCCATCTGGATCATTGTAAACTACTTTGTCTGGAAAGGTCTCAAGGACTATGGCTACAGGGCGGAGGCGGAAAATCTGGCGGATAAGACACTGCAACTTTTGGCCATGAGCCTTACGACGACGGGCACTCTCAACGAATATTACAACCCGGACACCGGCGCGCCGATCAGCCACAATGGGTTTATGGATTGGAATATGCTCGTGCTGGAAATGATTTAAGTACAGACCCAACGGCCTGGACTGTGGATACTTGTAAACAACCGGAGACAATCAAATGTATTGGGATGTTAACCATCACTGTAATCTTGGAATAAACAGATGCCAAGGTCGTTGGCGCACCATGATCCAGCGGAGATTCAGCATAATGGCGATGCTCTTGGTATGCTGCGGCGGTCTGCAGGCACGGGCCGCCCATGCGCCAAAAAGTGTATTTTCCAATCCTGGTTTGTCCAATCCCCGCATGAACTTCAATCTTGGAACGCGAATTAATGGTGTGGACATTGCCGGAAATTCTCCCTATTTACCGGCTATTCCCGGCCCGCTATCGGGATGGACTGTCACCATGTGGCATCGCCGCGAGGTGCTCAACGCGCGGGAACTGGTTACAAACGATCCGAAACTACGGGACCCCCGATTGGGCATCCCCGCATACGCCTTTATCACACCGAATCATAAAAGCCATCTGGCCATCTACCGCGATCACAAGACCCACCGGTGGGTATATGAGCTGTTTGAAAAAAATGGCCCTCTTTTGCCCAATGGCGGGGCCAATTTGTTTCTGTCGGCCAAACCGATTGGTGGCGGCATTACCATGAATCACCACCTGGTGTACAACCTCTGGGCCAAGATTGCCCAAGCC
>JBMFGW010000103.1:0-14151 GCA_049977145.1 Phycisphaerae bacterium | reverse complement strand
ACCGGAGCGCAAAGAACCTCCCCCGCACTGTTGGAATCAGAGAAGGGCATGAAGGCCATATTAAAAGAGGTAAGCCAAAACCTTTCCGGCGATCTGGCGGGGCCGGATCGGGATCGTTCCACCTGGGGCACCGGGGCCTTGGCTTCCAGCATCACGCTGGCACCCGGACAGAAAGAGGAAATCCGCTTTACATTCAGTTGGTACTTTCCCCATCACTTCAGCCAATGGGGTGCGGATATGGGCCACAATTATGCCAACTGGTTTTCGGATGCCGTCGCGGTCAATAATCACTTGGTACAAAAGTATCCTACGCACCGTCGGCAAACGGAATTGTTCGCCCGCACTCTGGCGGATACATCCCTGGGCAGCCCGCTGGCGTTTAGCTGGTCCAGCCACCTTAGCACCGCAGTTACCAACACTTGGTGGGTTAAAGACGGTAACTATGCCATCTGGGAAGGCCTGGGCTGCTGCGGTTTATGTACCATGGACACGGAAATTTATGCAAGTTTTCCCATTGTCGCATTATTCCCGGAATTAAAAATCTTCCAGATGCGCTGGATGCTCAAGTTTCAAAAGCCCAATGGCCAGGTGCCGCACAACTATAAAGGTGATTTTAACCATGTTGACAATGGCTGGAATCGGGTGGATCTCAATGCGGTTTATGTCATGATGGTGTACTTGGACTATTTATGGACGGCGGATCAAAATTATCTGAATTATATGTGGCCGCATCTGGTCAAGGCGATGGACTACACCGGTTCGCTGGACACCAATGGTGATGGCTTACCGGATAAAGATACCAGCCTGCAGACCTATGACCAATGGGGATTGCGCGGTGCGCCATCTTATGTCGGCTCAATATGGATTGGGGCCCTGCAGGCGGCCATTGCGGTTGCCGAAGCCGTTGGTCAACCGCAGCAGGCGGAACAATGGAAAGCGACCCTGGCCAAAGCGTCCGAAAGTTTTGACCGCCTTCTTTTTAATGGTGAATATTACGACCTGTGGGCGGACGGCTCCCAACGCGACAATGTCTGCATGGCGGCGCAGAATACCGGGCAATGGTTCAGCCATCTCCTTGGCCTTCCGACCACAATTTCCCATGCGAACTTGGAGTCCGCCCTGCGCAGTGTCTGGAAGTATAATTTCAATTCGGAAACGGGATTGCGGAACGCCAGTGTGCCACACGGTAAACGCCATCTTTTGATTTTGGATAATTTACAGGCCGGTGGGGTATGGTCCGGCGTTGAATATGCCTTCGCCTCATGTCTGATGGATTATGGTCATTATGCTGATGGCGCGGAATTGGTGGCGGCGGTGCATCGGCGGTATCTGCGGGCGGGAATGCCATGGAACCATGTCGAATGCGGGGATCACTATTCCCGTCCCATGAGCAGTTGGACCACACTGTTGGCGGCCACGGGCTTTAAGCCCGATATTCCCCGCCAGACCTTGACCCTTACGCCCAGCGCGCCCGGTGATTTCCACGCGCCCTGGGTAACCAGGGAAGGCTTTGGCCGCATCAGCCGGACCGGTAAGGCGATTCAATTGAGCTGCCTGTCGGGACACATCCGCTTTCAGATATTGCGGGTAAACCTGCCGACGATAAGCCGCGGCGCAATTATCAACGGGAAAAAACCGGGGCAACGCATCATGCGCGAAAATGGCATCACCATTATTACCTGTAATCAACCGTTGACCGTATCGGTCGGTCAGACACTTGTTATTGCATAGTGATGAGGACCCGCACCAAGGCTACTTATTTATGCGCCGACTTATGCCATATTGGCGAGGTGTGCGGCCATGAATAGCCGGTAGTACGGGGGCAAATATTTTGCAAAAAATGAGGTACGATTTGCAAGCAATGAGTTTTCAAATGGTGTATACTTAATTAAGTAGTTAACCAAGTCCGCCGCCGCGTTGGCGTGTGGACCCGACATCCGCCCGGTTGGCGGAAAGTAACATGGCTCTCACAGAGAGCGAGGAGTTTTTTATGTTTTCCAAAGTTTCCCCGATGGATCGTGGTGGTCGCATTTCTTCTCTAGCGGGCAAGGCCGCAATTGTTCCGGTGGCGGCCGGAGCGCTGGCCATGCTGGGCTTGGCCCTCGCGTCAGGTACCGCGTCGGCGGCGGTGATTTACCAGGACAGCTTCAGCGGAAGTGGCGCGCTTAACGGCGCGGCACCAACCGTGGATAATGGCTCCAGCAGCACTTGGACCGCAGCAACACAGTGGGCTGATAGCGGCTACTTCAACGCCAACACCGATGGCACTGGCCGCGCCACCGCGCAACTCGGCTTTACCCCGCAGGCCAACAACATTTACACTCTTTCCGCAACGGTCTCGTTGACCAGTGGAGCAAATAACGCCGCCTACCTTTCCATAGGATTTTTAAGCGATGCCAACTCCGGCAATCTCACCGATGGGTGGGACCAAAATCCACCGCCATCCGGGCAGCCATCCGCGGCACCGTGGGCACTGGTTACCATCCTCGATAACTCGGGCACTTATTTTACAGGCCCTGGGACTGCGAATGCGGCGGGTTTTTCCATTCCGGGATCTGGCGACCTGACCAATAACACCATTGCACTGGTTCTCAATACTACCAGTTCAACATGGACTTATCAGGTCTATGACAACGGGACGTTAGAATCCGGATCCAATCCGATTGCGTTGCCCAATGGAACCAGCATTACCGCAGTGGGTATGCAGGGTGCCAGCGCTATCGGCACGGTCAGCAATTTCGAACTTTCGTCTGTTCCCGAACCGGCCACGTTGGGCTTGGTGGCGGTTGGCGGCTTGGGCTTGCTGTTGCTGAAACGCCGGAAGACGGTGTGATCCGGCGGCGAAATGCGGATGTGGCGGCGGGTACTGAGCTTGGGGGGCGCGGGTGTCCCCACCCGCCATTGGTCGGCTTTGGCCGACACTGGGTGCTGTTTTCCGCATTGAGAAGCGCCGATAACGGATGAAAATGGGGGGCCGATGGGATCAAAACTCTCGGCCCTTCTTTTTCCAACCGCGAGCTGAAAACTTCACACTGAACACTCGGATAAGGAGTTTTTTTATGAAACGTCGAAATGCATTTACCTTAATTGAACTTCTGGTGGTTATTAGCATCATCGCGATCCTTATCGCGCTGCTGTTGCCGGCTTTGGCCAAGGCCAGACAGTTGGCCGTGCGAATCCAGGGGGCATCTAACATGCGGCAGATTGGCATTGCACTGCATGAGTACGCCAACGTGTATCGCGGCCAATACCCGCTGGCTTGTGCCGCGAACTTCGTTTTCGCGGATAACAGTCTTGGTAATGGCGTAACACCAAATCAGACTTATCAGCCCTTGGCAGGCTTATCGGCGCTCTATGTTTCCTCCTATGGCGTCCCCACGCCCGGCCAGCCCATAACCAACGTACGCGCCGGAGAACTCCCACCCACGCCGGCTGGCATTAGCTTGTTGTTTTCACCTGATATTAATAGCGGTTTTACACAAAGCGCGTCTTTTGGGCCCGGGAGTTACAATTCCCAAGGGTTATGTATCGCTTGGCAGGTCCCGTGCGGACTAAGTTATTGGGTGGATGAAGGCGTGGATTATAGCGCCAGTTATGACCTCTCCGCCATATACAATGGTGGATCTAATTCATGGGGTTTCTATATGAATATCCCAACCGGTGGTGGTCCGGTGGGACGCTACAACCCCGACCCACTGCATGTGCCAGCCCTGAATCCGCAATCCGGCAGTGGTACGCTGTTGGTCACGGATAACGCTATCTTTACAGGACCTTTTATAGGAGTGACTCCCACACAAGGATTAACAAACCTTTGGTTGAATGGAGCTGATTCTAATTATGTCGATGAGGGGCTGGGTAACGCCCTGCCCGCCGGTGAACATGAAATGTACAATGACGGATCGGTGCGGTGGGTGCCGATGTCCAACATCAAGGTGCGTTTCAGTTGGGTTAACGTTGTCTACCAAGGGTGGTAGCCGGAGCGTTGTACGCAATGGATTTCGCCGGATATGAAAATTAACCTATTGTCTACCTCGGTGGTTATTCTTACGCTGGTAATGTGCGTCGGCTCCGCCGCCAGGGCGGTACAAGGTGTGACCCCTGGCCATACCGGTGAAGTAACGGATGGTCATGCTCGGTTCACGGTTATTACGCCCACACTGATCCGGCTGGAATTCAGCCGCAAGGGGAAATTCATTAACCGCCGGTCCTATTTCGCCTGGCATCGCCATGTTAAGCCGCCGCAATTTCAAGTGAAGAAACAGGCTGGAAAACTGCTCATCAAAACGTCCCGGATGACACTGCTTTGGCGTGGCGGCAACCAAGGCTTTACGCCTCACAATCTTTCAATCCGGTTCCGCGACGGCAAGAATCACTGGGGCCTATGGAATCCCGGCGATAAACAGACCGGCAATCTTGGCGGCACGCTCGGCAATCTTCAGGGCTGCGACGGATCGGAACCGATTCCCAACGGCGTGTTGTCACGCGCCGGATGGTACCTTCTTCGGGACACCACCCCGCTGCTGACCGGTGGCGCACATCCATGGATTCAGCCGCGCCCCGCGGTGAAAACCACGGAGTATTTCTTTGGTGATGGTAAGTTTTCCGGGGTGGGGCAGGCCATGTTGTCTCACACGGAAATTGCGGACTGGTATTTCTTTGGCTATGGTACCCATTATCGCTCCGCTCTGCGTGATCTGACCACCGTAAGCGGAAGAATACCAATTCCGCCGCGCTACGCACTGGGAGCGTGGCGTTCGCGTTGTTATAGCTTTACAGCGCGGCAGTTTCGACAATTGGTGCTGGAATATAATGCCCACGAAATTCCTTTGGACGTCATGGTCATGGACATGGGTTGGCACACTACACCGCATTGGGGGTCTTATAATTGGAATCGAAAACTCATACCGCATCCGCAAAAACTCTTGGCGTGGCTGCATCAGCAGGGGCTGCATGTCACGCTCAATTTGCATCCCCAAAGTGGTGTTGGGCCGTGGGACCGCCAATTTCAGGCGATGTGCCGCGCCATGGAACTCAATGCGTCCACAACAAAACGCGTTCCTTTTTCACCAACCAATCAAAAATCCATGCATAATTACTTCAAGCTGCTGTTGAATCCGTTGGAAAAACAGGGCGTTGATTTCTGGTGGCTGGATTGGATTGGAAAAAATCTTGGTTGGGTCAACGCCCTGGATTTCTGGAATATCGGGCGCGCATCAACCGGACATCGCGGCATGTCCTTCAGCCGCTGGGGCGGATGGGGAGATCAGCGTTATCCTGTGGGTTTCTCCGGAGATACCTTTTCCCGTTGGCGGGTGCTGCGGTTTGAGGTACCGTTCGTTTCCACCGCCGGCAATGTCGGCGCGGACTACTGGTCCAATGACATCGGTGGATTTTTAGATATTCCCAGCGCGGAATTATACACCCGGTGGATTCAATTTGGTGCGTTAAGCCCCGTGTTTCGCACCCATAACTGCGGAATGGTCGGCGATCATCGTGTACCTTGGTATGATGGTAAGCGTACTTTATACGCCGCGCGGACCGCTTATCATCTCAGATCGCGTCTTTTCCCCTATATCTATTCCTGTGCTTATGGGTGCTGGAAGCATTCCCTGCCGCTGGCTCGCCCGCTGTATTTATCTTATCCATCGGTGGCGCAGGCCTATACGCACCCGGAAGAATATCAGTTCGGCCCGTCCCTGCTGGTTTCACCTATTGTCAGCCGCGGCATCGGAAAAGGCTGGTTGGGCGCGACGGATATGTGGTTTCCGCCGGGAACGTGGTGGAATATTCTGACGCGCGAAAGCGTGGACCGTTCCGGGGATCAGCCTGTTCTGGCTTCGGCGGGGGAGATTCCAGTGTTCGTGCGCGGCGGTATGCCGCTGCCCATGCAGCGCCTGACATTGCGTATGGCTGAGAAACCGGCCAACCCGCTGGTGGTGTGTGTTTATCCCGGTTCCAACGGGCAATCTACCTTATATGAAGATGATGGCTTATCACCGAATTATCTACACGGAGCTTATGCCCTGACTCATCTGCGATATGAGAATCTCGGAGCCGGAGGCATTCGTGTTACCGTCGGGCCAACGGTAGGAAAATATGCCGGTCAGCCACTGAACCGCAAACTTATCATCCGGCTACCCGTTACCACAGTTCCCACGCAGGTGCTTGCCAATGATAAGCACGTCCCCGAATCGGCTACCAGCATTCCGGGATACTTCTACAATCCGGTGACGGTAACTACAGAAATTCGCCTGCCCAGCCGCTCCATACGTAAGCAGACCGTAGTTACGGCAACATTTTCCGGATCACCGGCGGTACAAACATTGTTGCCCGAGGTTTTGAACCGTATTGCCGCGGTGCATAGGGCCTTGGCGGGTGCGGGAGAAATGCGCATTGGCTGGAAGTTCACACTGGATCGGGTGTTGTTTCATTTGCAGGTTTTGCGCTCTGCGGCGGCCCAGGTATTTGCCCCCGCGTCCGCGGCAATGGTGCGTGCTCGCCTCGCCCGCATAGATCAGAAACTTACGGGGATTCACAGCGTGTCCCTACATCCCAGCGTGCAGTCACAGGCGGCGGTCTTTGCGCTGTCGGACATGTTTCTGCGGGCCGCCATAAAGTGGCGCCATGCCGATGCCGGTGTGTTGACGCGTGATAAGCATCGGTATTACACTCCCTTCAGTGCTATTGGCTTTGAATGGGCCTTTAACCACACCGGAACCTACCATGATGGCCTGCTGCTGCAGGCGTTGCTTCCGCCGACCGTTGGCGATGGACGACTTTCCGTCGCTGTTCCAGGCTTGGCGGATCGCTCCTTCACCGTGCAAAATAGTGGACAATCCAATTTTATTTTTCTTCCCATTTTGCCGGCTAAGGAGCATCCTTTATACAATTTTGACGGCGTGGCCTCGTTGCACATCAACCTTCGCGGGACACACATAGCGGCTCGTCGTCGCATCAGATTTAGCCGGGAGGCGATGGATCGCTGGAGCATGGTTGGCCCATTTGCCGCAGGGAAGGCACCGCCACTGGGCGGCACACGCATTACCGCCGCCACTTTGGCCCGGTCCTTTATCGGTATGAATGGCAAACCCGTGGCGTGGCTACCCGCGTCAGCGCCATCGGTTAAGCGGGCGTTGGATAACCATAAGCGATGGGTGAATGTCTATCAGTTGTATCCCGATATTCACGCCATCGCATGGGCGGTGTCATGGATTAAGGCGGCCGCGCCGGTCACCTGCCAATTGCATGTACGCCACGATGATGGCATTGCCCTATGGGTCAATGAGCACCGAATTCTCAGCGCCCCCGGTCCGCATGCGATGAATCAGCCTGCGGATATAGTGCGGGTGCAGTTGCACCCAGGCTGGAATCAATTTGTGGTACGAACCAGTCAAATCCTGGGCCAATGGGGATTTGCGGTACGCCTTCACTTACCGCACGGGGCGATTTTGGCCCAGGCGGGCCATCCGCCCAAATCCGGCGGTTGACCCCGGCACGGTCGAAACGCAGGTAAACCGGATGGAAAGCACAACGTGCCAACAATTCAGAAAACGGTACAATCTTGGGCGCTGGCAGTGTTGAACAGGCGGATTATATGCAGCGACATGAACATCGATACTCGGATCGGCAACCGCCACGTGCGGCGGAATCGGACGCAGTTTCGGTGGGTATACCTGACGAAGATGCTCCGGCGCCCGCAGGCAACCGGCTCAAAAACTTTACGCCCCGCCCCGGTCTCGGTTGGGTGCAATTGCGCAATGCGGTTTTCAGCACGTCGATATTTAAGAAGATGGTGGGGAAAACATCGCCGGGACTCACGGCGGGCGAATTGGTGATGGTGTACGACCGCGACGGATTGTTTTTTGGCGTAGGACTGTTTAATCCACAATCGCAAATAGCGTTGCGGATGTTGAGTTTTACCGATACCGAGGTGACCGAATCTTTTTTGGAGCAGCGGCTGATGCGGGCGGTGGCCCTGCGTCGGCGGATACTGAAACTTGATGCCACCACCAACGTTTATCGCGTGGTG
The DNA here is from genome assembly GCA_049977145.1 of Phycisphaerae bacterium. Lineage (GTDB taxonomy): Bacteria > Planctomycetota > Phycisphaerae > WQYP01 > WQYP01 > JAMDCX01. The sequence goes on along the minus strand of JBMFGW010000103.1, from coordinate 6,122 downwards.
CATGCCGAGGGCGATGGTTTGCCGGGGCTGATTGTGGATCGGCTCGGTGATGCGGCGGTGGTGGAGATACTTTCCATGGCCATGTTCAAACGCATCGGTCGAATCAAACAAATCCTGCTGGAGGTATTGCCGGTGCAACGCATTATTTTTCGTACCGATGAGCATATCCAGCGAATTGAGGGGTTTTTTCTCAGACCGGACGATATTCGTGACGGGCAGCGCAGCGGGATCGTTGAGGAAAACGGCCTGCGCTTCGCGGTAGATCTGGCGGCGGGGCATAAAACGGGTTTTTTCTGTGATCAACGGGATAACCGTCTCGCGCTAACCTCCTTGACCTCGGACGCCCGGATGTTGGATGTATGCTGTTATTCCGGCGGCTTCGGCATTTATGCCGCCGCCATTGGCCAAGCCGCCCAGATCACTGCCGTGGATTTGGATGAAGCCGCGGTGGCTCTAGCCAGGCGGAACGCCAATTTGAATCGCATTAACGCGGGACACTATCAGTGTATTCATGCGGATGGTTTCGGCTATTTGCGGCAAATGAAACAAAATGACCAATTGTATGATGTGGTAGTTCTGGATCCGCCGAAACTTATTGCCGCGCGGGATGAATTCGCCGAAGGCCGAAAGAAATATTTTGATTTCAACAGGCTGGCCATGGGAGTGGTAAAACCCGGCGGGATGCTGGTGACCTGCTCCTGCAGCGGGTTGCTGGATATCATGGAATTTCAGAATATGTTGCGCGGCGCCGCCCGCAGTGCCCGGAAGCGCGTGCAGATTCTGCGTGTTACCGGGCCGGGTGCGGATCACCCGGTGATGACGGAATTTCTGGAGGGGCAATATCTGAAATGCGCGTGGTGCCGGATCGTGGACTGATCGAATCGATGCGCACTACATCCTGTGCGCCGTCGGAAAGCTCAAGGCCCCTATCCCAACGCCGCTTGAATTGCCGCGCTTGCGGATGTTGCTGCTATAATTCATATAAAGAAAGTTTTGGAACTAAGCTGTGGCGGTACAGGAATATAGGATCGAAAGCCCATTCAAGCCTACCGGCGATCAGCCCCGGGCGATTGCGGCAATCACTAAAGCCTTTCAATCCGGGGAGAAATATCAGGTTCTCATGGGGGTCACGGGGTCGGGGAAAACATTTACCATGGCCCATGTGGCAGCCCAACTTAACCGACCGGTGCTGGTAATCAGCCACAACAAAACTTTGGCCGCCCAGCTTTATGAGGAGTTCCGGGATCTCCTGCCGCATAATGCGGTGAATTATTTTGTCAGCTACTATGATTACTACCAACCGGAAGCCTATATTCCGCAGCGCGATATTTACATTGAAAAGGATGCTGCCCGGAATGATGATCTTGATCGCCTGCGCCTCGCCACCACTAGCGCCCTGGTGAGCCGGCGTGATGTGATGGTGGTCGCATCCGTAAGCTGTATATTCGGTCTGGGTTCGCCCGAGCAATATAAAAAGAAGGTTATTTCGCTGCAGCGCGGGGCACCGTTGGGGCGCGAGGAATTGCTGCGGGCACTGGTTGACTTGCAATATGAACGCAATGATATTGAATTCAAACGCGGCACATTCCGCGTGCGCGGCGATGTGATTGAAATTTTTCCGGCTTATGAAATCACCGCTCTGCGACTGGAAATGTTCGGCGATGACATTGAATCCATCTGGCATATTCACCCGGTCAGCGGAGAAAGGCTTACCGAAGAAACCACGGCTTTTGTCTATCCCGCCAAACACTATGTCGCCGATGACGCCACGATGGCGCGGGCCGTGCACGATATTCAGCGGGAACTTGAAATGCGTGGCCGGGAATTGCGGCAGCAGGGCAAGTTACTGGAAGCCCAGCGGCTTTTCGCCCGGACCAAATATGACATGGAAATGATGCTGGAGGCGGGATTCTGTCAAGGTATAGAAAATTATTCCCGGCACATTTCCGGCGCGCCACCGGGGGCTAGGCCATCGACTCTCATTGATTATTTTCCCAAGGACTATCTGTTGATGATTGATGAATCCCATGTCGCCATTCCCCAGATTAACGCCATGTATTCCGCGGATCGGCACCGCAAGGAAGTGCTGGTGGAACACGGGTTCCGCTTACCATCGGCGTTGGACAACCGTCCCCTGCGATTTGAGGAATTTGCGGGCATGTGGAATCAGGTGTTGTTTGTATCGGCCACGCCGGCCAAATATGAATTGGAGCTTACCGGCGGTGCCGTGGTGGAACAGATCATCCGCCCCACCGGCCTGATTGATCCGCTCATTGAAGTGCGACCCGCGCAGGGGCAGGTGGCCGATCTGCTGGCCGAGGCCAAAATCCGCGCGGCCAATGGGCAGCGCACATTGGTAACCACGCTGACCAAACGCCTGGCGGAGGATTTGTCCCATTATCTGGGACAGGCGGGCTTGCGCTGCAAATATTTACATAGCGAGATACAAACATTTGATCGCATTGATATTCTGCGTGAATTGCGGGAAGGTTCTTTTGACTGCCTCATTGGCGTCAATTTGCTGCGCGAAGGTCTGGATTTACCCGAGGTGGCCATGGTAGCCATCATGGATGCCGACAAACAGGGCTTTTTACGCAGTGAAACATCGCTGATTCAGATGATTGGGCGGTGTGCCCGCAACGTGAACGCCATAGTATTTCTTTATGGCGATACAATCACCCCGGCTATGCAACGGGCCATTGCCGAGACCAAGCGGCGGCGGGCCATTCAGGAGGCTTGGAACACCGCCAACGGCATCACACCGCAAACGATCCAGAAAGCCATCCGGCACGGCATTGAACTGGAACTCAAGGCTATCCGCACCGCGCGGGAAATGCTCTCGCAAACCGAATCCGAATTTGACCAGCAGGAAATGATCCGGATGCTGGAAGAGGAAATGCTGACGGCCGCGAACAATCTCGAATTTGAAAAGGCCGCCGACTTGCGTGATCGTATCAAAGAACTTAGTGCCGCCCGGCAGGACCAATGCACTTCTCCGCGGGATGGCGACTGCGTTGCCGACATGGACCAAAACGCCGTTCGGCAGCAGGCGCTGGCCACGGCGATTGATGAGGGGATCGCCAATCGCTTGGCCAACCGCCCCACTGGTAAGCCGCAACAGACAAAGTTTCACCGGAGGCCGAAACGCCGCCATGACGGATCAGGGCAACAATAACGCGCTAACTTCCGGCTCCACTTATTCGGGTCTTCCCACTTATCTCTCGGCCCCCTTGCGGTAGTGGCCTGCGGACCGGATTTTAAGTTGCCGCTTGGTAAATTCTCGTGTCGGCAGGGAGTTAATTCGGGAAATCGTCGGGGGCAGCGCTATTATTTGCACACCGCGGCGGATGGATAAGTAATAGTGCTCATGTGCATTGAACTGCAACAACAGCCAGAGGTTCAGAACCGGTTGCGCCGCGGGATTCCCGCGCTTGAGCCAATTATAGAAATCATGGCCATGGTGCGGCTGGATGGGGAAATAAATCCGTCCTCCCATGAACATAACGCCCGCTTTGGACGAAAAGCCAACGGGTAATAACGCGGCGGGAAAACAAGCCGCCGTAGGTGAGTATCGCGGCAAATCACGACCAACAGCCGCCTGCGGCTGATAGGCTAGTATAGTGGGTTGCCGGGCAACCGGATAAGCCAGCGCCGCCGTATTACGATGCAGTTTGATGCAACCACGAAATGCAAACCACGCCCGCGGTGACCAGGCCAGCGGCACTGTAAGGTCCGGGGTACCAGCCACCACTTGACCGGTCGGATGCGAAGAACGGGCAATGGTGACTGTATTGTACAGACTCAAGGGGCCGGGCGCGAAAAAGGTATGCCACTTATACCGTATGGTTATTACACCGGTGGTTGCGGTGAGCCAAAAGATGGCGGCGGTAGAAAGCAGTGCAACGCCCAGCCCGGCACTGACTATAAATTGCCACCTCCGTAAGCCCGCTCCACGCAGCAGAATCAGCATAATAATCGTCAACGGACCGATGGCCCACGCCACATATTGCCACGCTGCCGGCGCCGGCAGCGGCGTTAGGCGTAACCGGGACAGATGCGGCGCTACCACCGGCGCCCCATACTTGAATCCGTTAAAATATCGCGTTGTCCACACGGTTTCTCCGCTGGTGGATGTTCCGGAATTATGCCATGCGGAAATCGGCAGAATATTCGGTGGCCTGGAGCGAATGCAAACCAGACGTACGCCCAAACTCAACATCGCCATGAGGCGCTGCGGAGAAAGCAGTTGTGCCACCGCGCGATCCAGTAATAGCCAGCGGCACTCCGCAAAATTCAACACCGGTGATGACGCCAATTGTCGCCGCGAAAAAATGATCGGCAGCAGCGGCGTTCCCAAGGCCCTGGCGACCACGCTTACGTCCAATTCCCTATGGTTTCGAACCGCTATGGTTGTAGTAGGTATGGAACGTCCCAGCGGCAGATCAACTTGAAGATGCTGCACCCGCAACATTTCGCCCGCCTGACGAATTCGCATCACCACTGGCCACTGCCCCCCCAGACCACCCGCGCCGGCAACATACGGCATTGGCAAAAGAATATGCCGACGGAATATCGGCAACTGGCGGCGGATCACCACGCCGCCCCGGGCATCCTGCATATCCACTCTGGTAATGCCACCCGCTGCGCGCGGTAGCGTTATACGCAGCGTCACCCATGAATTGACATGTGGAACCATACCGGCGGCCAACGTGACCGTGGAGTTGGCACGTTTATTAGCGCCATGTCCGGACGTGGGAGCAATGCCCAAAAGCAAAACGCCGACCAGCAAAACCCACACGCGGTCCATCATGCGAAAACGGCCACACCACATGCACCCCACAGTATCGCCAGGGACGATGAAGAGCAACATGCACCAGGCTCTGCACAGCTACAATCCAATGGCATGTTTTATTTTCACGACTCTTTTGCCGCCAAGCCGCCGGGTTATATCGCTGCCGGGGGCAACCGCTCACGCACGATATTTTTGGCGTACCTGCCACGCGTAACGGCAGGCCGAGCCGCGACCGTAAGGGAGTGGTACCGCCGTGCACGCATACCGAGTTTGGAAGGCCGAAAGGCCGTGAACGGTTACTGCCGGGGTTTAACGTGTAGCCAATGGTACCAGCAATAGCACGGTCTCACGGCGCGGCACATGATTTTGCTGAGTCAGAAAACACGTTCCAATGGAGGTATTCAAAACGCCGACATGCGCCGGCGCCAGTACCACGAAATGTTCAGGACGCAGCGCAAACGAAAATTGCATATCGGAAAATACATGTCGCACTGAACCGCCACGGGTTGGCACTGGCAACGCACCGGCAGCCCGCGGTGAATACGTTCCGATCGTCGTGATCGCCGGCTCCAGACCGAGGATGATCAATCCAAGTTTTACATTGGCATTGGCCGCCGCGAGAAACTGATCGGTACAATTCCGATAGGTGCGTACCACCAATGGCTCGGCGGCGGTGTGATACGTCAGCAGTTCACTGCGGATATTGGAGTTCACCGTCAGTATGGCGGGAGCAATATTGGCCAATTGGCAATAGACCGCTTCCGAGCTTACGCCCGGCCCGTTAATAAGCTTCCGGATCACGGGCCAATCCGCGAAGGTTCCTTCACCGGCTTTGAATCCGTTGGCAGTCAGCAGTTTGGCCGTGCGTGCGCCGACCGGCGCGGGCGTTAATAGTTTCCAGATTTTTGGGTTTCGGCTGAATTTGCCAATGGGAAGATTAATCTCCATAACCTGAATCAGCGCTGCCCGGGCTACATGGCCCTTGGCCGATTTGGCCTTGGGCCGCGGCGACATCTTGGGAATGGGATAGTTGCGATGATGTAATGGAACATAGACCGGCCCCTTTTTTAATACCACGCATCCCATCAGTACGCTTATTAAGCAGACCAGCGTTACGGCGGCACACATACGGTAGTTCATGTCAAATCTGATGCTATTCATAAAGTTATCATAAACGCCGACATCGTTGTCCGCCAACCGGTAAGTGCGCCCAGCGGGGGGCCTGTGCCAGATTCTGCCAGGTCTCTGGGGGTCCAATCCTTAACTTTTTAGCACAGTGGCGCATTATCCCTCTTACTGCAATCCTATAGCCTTCCCGACGAATAGTTCA
>JBMFGW010000102.1:0-14210 GCA_049977145.1 Phycisphaerae bacterium | reverse complement strand
CAGGTGTTTGGCTGCTCATACGCAGTCAGTAATATTACAGTACCGCCAGCGCCATTGCACGCCAAGCCGTAAGAGTAGGACGTGTTGGCGACGCTCGACGGTTGTTGTTTTAGGCTTCCGTTCGGGCGAGGAGGGGAAGGCCCAATAGCCGTTGCCAATGCGTTCGCCAAGCCAGTATCCGAGACGCTGTAGATGTTGTATGTCCAAGTTGCCGCACTGGTTTGCGTTCCGTCCGCTCCGCCGTTTTGTTCCAGCAGGACGGGGAAGGTGCCGGGGGGGGACGTTGCGGTGATAAATCTTCCACGCCCACCCATATCATGGACGGTAGCCTCAACCTCCTCCACGGCTGCGGAAATTCGCCTGGCGCTCTCCAGATCAAAGGTTACGCTATCCATCGCATCACCTTATTAAGCCGGTGCTTCGTTGATCGTAAGGGACGAGAAAAGGCCCGTGCCGAGCGTACCACTGCCCGGCGTTACCGTAACCACCACCTCAAACACGTCCCCGGCGACGGTGCTGGTAGTGGCGATACCAGCGGCGGTCAACACCCGCACGGCCTGCGTGCTGATGGTAATGGGAGCGGTAAGAATTGACACTCCGTTTTTGAACAAGTCTACGGTAATTGTAGCGCCGCCTGCGTTTGCGGTTCCCGCGAGGCCCGCGGAGTAGGCGATAATCGTTCCTGTCGCGCCATAAGTCACCTGCACGACCTGCCGGGCCGCCGCGGCGGTTGACGCGGTGGCCTGTGCGTATACCTCGCGGTGTTGATGATTTAACTTCGTGGCGTTGATATTCGCCAGCGCCGCCACATTCGTATCGGTAATAAACGCCGCATTGGTTGCGAAGTTTTGAGCCGTGACCGTTCCTTGAACGGTTATATCGGTTGGAAAATTCGCTGCTGGACCCATGATAAACTCCTTGTTAAGACCAAATAAATGGCATTGATGAGAAAGCCATAGAATTATTTACGTTGAAAGTCAATATCGAAGCCGAACCGTTTCCGGGCGATGGCTGGGGCGAAAGAACCTTCCCGCTTCCGTTAAGGAACTGGGGGCTGTTGATCGGGACCTTGGGCGCGGTCTGCGTCAATATGGGTGTTATATTGCCAGAGCTATCGAGTTGGCAATAACCCTTATCTACGATTTTCCTACTCCATGTGGACGCACGGCCAAGAATCTTTACGTGGATGGTGTAATACGTCAGGCCGTATGTGTGCTTTGTGGTAAATGTGTAGCCGCCGAACTTGGCCTGGCCTGGTGCGAATGTTCCAGCCGGAGTCATAAACGAATCCGAGTTTGTTGCAGCCGGAGTCGTATCGCTGCCACAAAATCCGTTCCAGAAACCAAGGTCAATGTTTGGAAGATTCTGCTCAATCGACAAGGTGGCATCGAAAAACTCATCCATGATCGGTGGGTCAAATGGCTCTCCGGCACTGGACGCTATGAGATTGCCATTCACATCCTGATACACCGGTGCCCGCCGGCCAACCGATCCGCCTGAAAGGATTGCCGGCTGAGAGAGTGGGTTTACTGGGGCCTCTACGTCGTCGGTGTATTCAACGGTCACGTCGAACGCGAACGGATTCTCACTATTCGCTTCAGCCGATATGTGCTGGCAGATTAGCGTGGGATCTGTGACTGTTGGTGTCTGATAGATTGTGCCAAGGGCGGGAATGCCAACAGCACGCGCGGCCGCATAAGGCCCATCGGTCAAACTGTCGCACAGGACACGAAAATATCGCACCTCCCGCGTGGTGATAAAGTAAAAAACACCCTTGGAGCGAACCTCGCCCTCGCTTCGCGGTGCATGAAAGCCTTCTTTGACCCATACCACAGCCATTAACCACCCCCACCGATGCTGACCACCACCTGCTGGCGATCGCTCATTCGCCGGAGATATTGCGTCTGCCTGTCTGAATTTTTGGACTGGTGATTCGCGGCCAGTAGCGACTGTTTCAATATCTGCGTTTGCTTGGCGATAGAGCTACCCGATCCGCTGCGCATAGCCTTATCCGCGATGCTGGCGCTCTCAAACCGTGAGAACCCGGCACCACCCGCAACAATCTCCTGTGCGTGTAGACCGCCCGCTGCGGCCCGTGCATGGGCCTTGATGGCGTTCGTGGCCGACTCAACGGCCCGCTTGTACGTCCCCCATGTAATCGCCCCGTCGTGCAGAAGTTTCTTGAGCTTGGCCAGCTTGTCGGCCTGCTTCTGCCCGGAGGTTTCAAAACTCTTGGTTACAGCCGCACCTTGGGCCATTTCCTTCTTGTGGGCCTCAAGTGCGGACAACTGTTTCCCCATCGCGGCAATCTTGGCCAGATCGGCGGGCGTTGCTCCCATTGCCTTCAGATCAAATATCTTTTTTTGGGTAGCGTTCATACCGAACGTAGCAATCTTTTCCGCCATTGCCTTCATCGTGGCCCTAACGGCGTGCATAACTTTCTGTGACCTTTTCAGCGCAGCAATCTTGAGCTCAAGGGCGGTTGCGGCGGCCTTATCCGCGGCTGTCGCTCCAAGCTGAGAAAGTTTATACAGCACGGTCTGGTCCTTGGTCATGCCAACGGTTGCCGCCTCTTGCTTTAGCCCTGCGATAAGTTTGTCGATTGATCCCAGTCGTTTAATGTTGGCGGCCGCGGCGCTACCGCCCGTGGATGCCGGCGGGCCTGGCTTTATCTTCACCTTGGCCGCAGCGTTGGCCGCCGCCTGAACGGCGTTTAGCCACTTCAGTGCGGCGGTACTTGCCCAAGGTTTGTTGGCTTCCTTGGCAAGTTTTGCACTGCTGTTGGCTACCATGTTCGCGGTCTGGGACGCAACGTATCCTATTTGCTTAATATCGTTCGCCGCATCTCCCCAATGCAACGTGAACACGTCGATCAATGCTTTGCCCGCATAATACGCACCCATGAGTCCGCCAGTAATCTCCGTCAGAACTACCGTAGATTCTGTTTTTGCAGCATCGAATCCGAGTTTAAGCAGCTGAAGCACGTCCGCGAATTTTGACGCGCCGAGAATGACGTATTTGAATGCGTTGAAAACCACGGTCCCCATGTTGCCGCCTGCGGTGGCGAACTTGGTAATTTTGTTCGCGATGACGGTAATATACGGTGCCAGATTTATAGCAATTTGTTCCGACAAGCCTTTGAACGCGAGGCCTATTTTTCGGACAGCTTCCGCAGCGGCCTCGGCTTTTGCGGCCTGAATCGCGCCGATCGACAATCCCATTTTCCGCGCTTCAGCAGCCGCCTCGGCCAACCCAGCCTTCCCTTTATTCAGCAACGGCAATAGCGCTAATCCTTGCCGCCCAAGCAATGCCATTGCGATGGTGGCCTTTTGCATTGATGATCCAGCCTTGGAAACGGCTTCGGCAGTGTCCGCGAACGCCTTGTCCGGCGACTCGCTGGCAATCTTCTGAATGTTCACGCCGTATGATTCCAATGCCGTTTTTGTCGCGCTTGCAGTTACACTCAATGATCCCAGATGAGCCTCCATGCGGGTAAGCGTATCGCCCATGTTGACGCCCTTGACCCCCATCGCAGCCGCAGCGTAGCCAAGGCTTGAAAGTGCCCGGGTTGATATTCCAAGTGCCTGCGATGTTTGGGAAAGCTGCTCCAGAGAATCAAACGCTTCCTCTACGCCTTCTTTTAGCCTGCTCAATGCTGAAAAAATAACAGCGCCCTCAAGGAATCCGGCAGCGATACCTTGAATACGCTTGAATGATTCGCCCAGCTTCCCCATCGCGGTCTGCGCGTGCTTCGTGCCCTTGCTGAATTTTTTCGTATCGGCTCGAAGCAGCACATCAATTACGCCAACGGTGCTCATGTTGTAAACCCTGAAAATGCAGCCCTTACTGCTGCCGCAATACGTTCATCCCGTTCATCCTCGGACTCTTCGGGCTTATCGCCCCAGTCTGGGATGAAATCGTCAAGCCCTACGTTGGCCCCGCCGGCACACGCGATCGTATGAGCCACAATCGCGGCCTGCACATCGCCGCGAGCGTAGCCAATTGGCTCAAGGGAGTGAAAGGCGATCCACTCCGTAAGCTCCCGCGAATCCATCTCCGAGAGCATTCGCCTGACAGTCATTCCAAGCGCCATGGCCAGCCGGAAGATAAATCGCCGTTCCGGTCGGCTTCTCAGTTTTTTGCCAGCTCGTCAACGTCCCGCCTTCCAATTCCGTTTAACTCGCAAGCCGCATCGAATATGCGATCCAACGCTTTGCCGGACTTAGCACCCAGCGTGTCGATGTCGGCCTGTGTGAACAACGGCTTGCCGTCATCTGATACGCACGCCACGACCGCCAGGCTGGCGCGAATCTGGCGGGGCTTTCCTTTTTCGCCAAGACAAGACGTTTCCCATTGTTCGCGTTCGCCCGCGCTGAGCGTCTTAACGCGGATCGTGCCTCCCCATTCAGGGACTTCAATATCCTTGGTAGGCAGATCGGCCATTGCTAAAATAGATTCGCGCGAAAGAATCATGCGACAAACTCCTTATGTATCGGCGTCGATTATTAGGCGCCTGCGGTGAACACGGGCACGCCGCTGATCTCAATTTCGAGATCGCCCGTAATCTTTTCGGCGGTGGTTCCGGTTATATCCCATTTCGTCAACACCCCACTGAACGCCCAGCTATCACCGGTTGTTGCTTGCGTCGCCATTTTTGGCAGCTTCAGGGTAAAAGTGTTGGTTGTATTTAGGAGCGCACTGATGTTCAAGGAATCTGTTGGGGTGTAAACGATTTTCGCACCCATCGTGAACGATCCTTCACCTGGAACCAGCTCGCGCGCAACACCGCCGCCCAGGGCCGGAGAATCCATATTGGTGATCTCGGCGACCTTACCGGCAAACGCCGGTCCATTAAACTCCGTAAGCTGACCGATGAGCGTCGGCGTACTGCCGTAGCTCAAGGTTGTGCCTTTTCCAATTTGTCCAACTGATGGCATAAAATAGCTCCTTTTTAGGTTGTCCTGACAATTTTTACATCAACTTGTTTTCCGTATTTTCGGAGCGCCAGATCCACGGCCTCGCCGAGAACGTCGTGCTGACCAACGATCTCGCAATCAAACGCCTGCTGACTCCCCATCGCCGCCGCGGTGCCGTTTAGAGCGGTAATAACGGCCTTGGCCAAGCCCTCGCTGGCCGCATACGTTTCCGCCCAGCACGTAAGCTGGTAGCGATCCTCGCCCATGCCCAACGCCCCGTCGAACGTGTCGTCCTCTTGGCCGGATATTTGCTGCATCACAATCTGTGGATATATCGCGCCAACCGGCCCGGTGGCCGGGAATATTCGCGTGGAACAAATCGCCGTGACTGGCGACTGCGACAGCAGGAAAGTAATAAGCCCGGCGGTAATCATGCTTTCACCCCCTGCACTGCGTCAAGAATAATCTTGCTTGCCGCAGCTTTGGATGAGGCTTCGTGCTGGTCAAAGGCGGGGCGAAGGAACGGTTTGGCCTCGACAAACGTGCGGCCCTTGGCCAATCCTGCGGCCTTATAGGTTTCCTTTGAGGAGAATCTTCCCTTGAGGCGTTTGCCAATAATATGCCCGTACTCGACGAACTCGCCGTAAAAGTTTGTGTCAATTAGGAAACTGATGCTGCCACTACTGCGTTTTGCGGCCTTAACCCGAATACTTTTGCGGAGGTCTCCAGATTTCACGGGAACCAATGATCTTGCAGTTTCGCGTATTGGTCTTGCGGCGGCGCGTAATGCCGTTCTCAAAATCCTCCCGCGAGCCACCTTGTCCATCCGGCCAAGTGCGTCCACGATCGCCTTTTCATTGATGATCTGAATAGTAGCGCTCATACTGCCGCCCTGCACATCAAAAACAATTCCCGCTGTCGGCTGTCCACGTCCAATGCCGAAACGACGTAATAGACTGCGTTGCGAAAAAGCACTCGCATCATCGGCACGATCCCAGGCGCCCATCGCATCCGAATGCGAACCGTCACCTCGGCGGTAAGTTCCTCGGCCGCCATTAAATCCCGTGCCAAAATCGGGCTTACCTGCGCCCGCACAGTCATTACCGTGACCCAATTATCTACCGGAGCGTTACAACCATCGCTGGCGGACGGCTGATTGGACTGAATCGCTATCTGGTGCCGATAAACCCCGGCGGTAATCGGTGGCTGTCTTATTTTCGCAAAACTTGTCATAGCGGCGACACCTTGTATTCTGCGATCAATGAATCAACGCCCATCGGCAACGCGGTTGGCTTTACACCCATTGATACCGCTTCCCGATTTTCGTACCAGTGCGAGGCCAGCAGCTTGATGGCCTGAATGATCGGCGTTGGCACAGCGGTCGTATCCGATGCCCCGCCCGCACCTTGAAAGCCTGCCGTGAACGATATTTGAACCGCCCCAGGCTGCATTGCACTGGTGGGCCAATAGCCGCCCGGCGACGGCCAGATACGTGGCACCCGGCTTGCCGTATCAACCGAGTAAGCCGATGTGGCCAGCGTCTGCTGCGTTTGATTGCCGTCAACATAAACAATGCTGTTGACGGCGATCAGCGGAAACTTCTTTACCCGGATGGCCCAAATGTCCGGCGTTATCGGGAACCGGTTGCTCATTATCGGCGCTTCCGTGAACGGACTGCCAGGCGAGTAAACGCCGAGTTGCGGGATCGGAAACTGATCCAGCTGTAGCGTGAACGCCGCGGGCATGATCTGTAGACCCGTCCATTGCTCAATGGTAGCCCGTGCGGCGGATATTTGGGCCATGATCAGGTTGTTATCGAACGATTGATCCTGGCGAATCCAGTCTTTCATGTCGGAAAGTGAAACCGGTTCCGCCACTGGCGGCGTCGTCATTGTAAACGCAAACCGGCTATCGCCTCCGTACATGAATCACGCCTTCCGATTAGACATTAACTTGGATGAGCGAAGCAAGAACCGTCGGATCCAAGGTGGTTGGGTCAATTCGCCCGCGATATTGAATCGCCCAGATCGCATCTACGGTCGAATCCGCAGTCGCAATAGAGAGCTGCGCCCGAACGTATTGTAGCAATGGCTGGTCAGTGTCCACCACCAACGTGCCGGCGGCGGTACCGCCTGTCGGTGCCGTATACGTCGCGGGAGACCCAACATTAGCCATACCGCCGGTAGTGTTAGTTGCACTCTCCTGTAATTGGAGAGCCACTACGGACGTAGCGAGCAATGTGTTGAGGCTCGCCACAAACACCACGCCGTCGTAATCCGCCATATCGACAATCGCCGAATAAGTCGTGCCGACTCCCGCAGCTGCCCCGCTGGCAACGCGAATTATGTTAATTTTGTCCAAGATAGTAGACATGTTAAATCCTTTTGTTTTTTGGCCTTTTCGTTACAGCGGCCTCGGCCAGTTGCACAGCCGCCGTTTCATTTTCAGGGATTGCAAACGCTGCAATTCCGCTATCGACCATGCGAAGGGCGTCCGACCTATCAACGGTTACGACAGCGCCAGCGGGTGCATACGACACGCTAAACGCCATCCCGACCTTCAATATGAGGGACACCTTTTCCATGTTATCCTCAAGCCTGAACAAGTTGTGCTACCGGATGAGTACCGGCGTCAACCAAGTTTCCATCGAACCGCTGGTAGGCCATAAAGCCAACCTGCAAGCTGTTCATGTACCTCTCGGTGAACCGGATGAACACCATGCTGCCTACCCGGCGGACACGATATTTATTCAGAGCGCCAAAAAGAACCGATACAGCCCCGGAGGCTAGCGTGCTGGCCATATCGTTATTGATAACGATTTCGTGGCCGGCGAACCGGTCGGGATTCTTTTTGCTGATGTCGCCGAATATTCCGCCAGCCAAAAACAGCGGGCGGTTATTCGAATCCAACAGCAAGGTAAGCTGCTGGTATACCGCGTCATGCATCATGAACTGGCTTCCGGCGCTGCGATAAGCCTTGTTTACGCCAAACCGCAGCCTTTGAATGTCGGTATAAGCGATCGCGGTTGCAGCCGCCGAGGTTACCTGCGATGGCGCAGTGGCCGGGATGATGCCAAGTGGCTGGCTGTTGCCGTTGCCCGTGGTGCACATCGTGTTGAGGATACGGCCAATGCGGATGCCCGCAGCCTCGGCGATTTCCTGCTCAATGTCGATTGCGGAATCCTCCATGAGCTGAACCGGCAGCAGGATGATGTCGGAATCAAACATGTAGGCGTTGAAATTCAGCAGGCCAAACGCTGGCAGCGCCGCAGCGGTGTCCCTGGCTGGGGTATTTTCGCCCTGGAAGCGGCCAGTGTTGATGGTGTCATTCATGCTAGGCCAGCCAATCGGGCCGCCCTGTGCGGTATTCCAGAACGTCGCAACTTCCGGGATTCCGCCGTAGTATTTCAGCGCGACCTCGAGCTTCGGCACAAGGCCGGGAGCCACGGTATATCCGCCTTGCACGCCCGCGAGGCTGGACAGTGCCCGATCTTCTGTGCCGATCCGGGCAAATTCTGCCGCAACCTCGGTGCGAATCTCCGGGTCTAGGCTTGCGTTGCCACGGCGAATCCACTGGGAAAATCCTTTCCGCAGCAGCGCCATGCGGGCCTCTTCCGAGTTCGCCTTTGGATCTGTTGCGGTGTCAGCGATGCCCGCCATACGAGTGTCAGCCGGTGCCCGTTCCATTTCATACAGCGACGTGAGCCGTTCAATGTCGTCGGCCTTGCTTTTTGCATCGGCCAGCATTTTGTCGAGCGACGCGCGATCTTCCGCGGTAAGCGACCGCTTATCCTCTTTGGCTTTCACCACAACCGCTTGCGCGGCTTCAATGGTGCCTTTGCGCTCAATCTTGAGTTTCTTTAATTCGTCGAGAATGGCCATAAAATAGCCCCTTTTTTGATGCTGGCGGGGCTGATTTTGTGTTGACATAAAAAAAACAACACCGCGCAGACGATTTTCATCGCTTGCAATCGGTGTCGTGTCCGGCACTTCACTTCATGCCTACCGTGTTGCGGCTCCCCGCGACCTCGCGCGTGGGCCGCCTAACGGCGGTCAATGTCCAGATAATACCAATCGCTTACCCGCCTGTCAAGGCGTCCGCAATCGCTATTTCTTTTTCCCATGATTCGTACTCGGCGGATTTCTTTTCATCGTCGGCCTTCGCGGTCTTGTCAGAAAGTAGTTGCTCAAGGGTTCCAGCGGCCTCGTAAATGTGAGCGCTCCCGTTCGCCGCGGAGCGGGACCGAACGGCGTGGACTGCATGGGTAAACAGAACCATTTTTCCGCTAACCATCTTGGATACCGGGTATCCATAATAGGCTTTAGTGTCGGGGGTAGCGTCCGGCTCAATCGCAAGGTGGGCCCTTCCAAACTGCTTCCAGTCCTTGCCGTCGGTGCCAAGCAACGTGTTTCCATCCTCGGCGGAGAATGTCCATTCTCCATCGGATATATCGCCGTCCGCAATGAGCTTTTTGGCGGCCTCGAAACCGTCGGGATTCAGTCGTAGCGCCGGGCCACGCTTCCGCTCGGCGTCTCCAACCTCAAGGCTCCGCTGCTGCACGCTTACGCCGGTGTCGGGATAGGCTGGGCTTGTGACCACAGATACATCGCTTAACGTCACATTTTTGAGTGTACGAAGGCTTTTAACCTTGCCTGATGCGTTCTTTTCGTCCTCCCACACGGCACCGCCTGGCTTGACGCGGAACGCAAATGACATCTTGCCAATGTCCCGGCGCTTGATTCCTGTGACCATATCGCGGGCCATTGTCGTTTCAGGAGGATGTATTTCAACGCCAAGCCCGGTCGAATCGCTGGTTAATTTTAGTGTACCAGCGCTGCGCCTTCCCAAAACGTGGTTCGGGTCGTGATTGAACAGCGCTACCACGTCCTCCTCGTTATTATTCAGGCTCTCGTCGAATGCACCGGGCGATATTCGCTCGGTGAACCCGCCGAGATCGCGGCTATCCTTGTTGTATTTCGCGGCATACCCGCGTAGGACGGTCTTGCCGTCAACTTCATCGGCCCGTAATTCCGCGGTCTCATACGTTCTGATTTCAATGTTTTCCGACATCTTGTAGCTCCTTAAATGGCAACTCCGTAAACGCCACAGCATAACGCGCCGGGGCTTTGAGTGTAAATTCTTTTACCGCATCGACAAAATCGGTCGAGCCACATCGTGCAAGCACGGCCTTAAAATCATTTTGGTAAAGCGTTACGGCCTCGCCGCAAAGATTGGTGGCCCGCACAGATTCCTCGATAGGCATCCCGTCGCCGTCGTGCAGCGCTTCGATAAATGATGAGAATGTGGCCGCCAGGGCGTTGCCAAGTGTTGCGCGATATTCGTCACTGAATTTCTTCGCCCATGCTTCCATCGCGGCCTTGTCGCTTCGCTTCTGATGAGCCGTGGTGGCTGCAGCAAGCTCTTTTCGGCCCAGCCGCATAACCGTATCGGCGAACAGGCGGGCAAATACTTTCTTTGTTTTTTCTCGGCGGTCAAAGCTATTCTTTTCCGGCAGCGGTGTTGACGGCATGGCGGTTGGCGCTACCATTGGCATCGGCATTGGCGGCGCGGCCACCGGTGGCTTTGGCTCTTCTTTGGGCGGCTCTTTGGCCGGCGGTGGAGGCGGCGGCGCGGCGGCGTCTTTGGCCGTCTCCATGTTGATCGGTGAAAGGTAAATATCGCCCTCCGGGCCAATCGGATTCATGCCCTCGCGTGCCCGCACGTCGTTGGCGGACAGATAGCCCCATTGCCGCCCGGATGCATATGCAGCCTGCCGGCTGGTCGCGTCTCCTTTGACGATATAGCTGTCATCGAACCGTGATTCCAGATCGCCGGGTTGATCCGCCAGCAACTTGAAGTCGACTTCGTCTTCGATTTTGCTCATGTAGATGCGGAGCGTGAATGTCACAAATTCAGAGCCTTGCGTTTCCATGTTGGAGTTCGTGGTTTTGCTCGAATCGCCCAACATATAGGCGGGCACGCGGAAAATGCGGCTGATGTCCGCAACGGTAAAATTCATTGTCTGGATATATTGCGCGTCGTTGAGGTTCATGCCCGTCTGTTTCCACGTCATGCCCTCTTCGAGAATCAGTGGTTTGTAGGCGTTTCCGACACCGGCTTGCCGGGCAAGGAATTGAGATCGAATATTCTCAATCGCTTGCGGGGAGAGGCTTGCGGGGTGCTGGAGGACGCCTGACATTGTTTGGCCGTTGCCATAAAACGATCCGAGTTGGCGCTGCCCCGCAATGCCTGTCCCGATTGTTTCGCGGTGCAGCGATACCGGCGAGTATCCGACGAGGCCGTCGTATCCCATCGCTGGAAAATGCAGTATCTCGTCCGCCTCAAATATCTCCCCGTTGCTCTTGAACGTCAGCACACCGCCACGCCGCTCCGGCCTTGTTTGTGCGGGCGGCAGTGGCCAAAGCGCAACTGGAACACCGATGCCGTTGCGCTGAATGCGGGCGTATCCGTTGCCCCAACCCGCCATGTGGCTGACAATGGTTTCCCAGAAGCTCGTTGCGTTCATCTGCGGGTTTGGACGTTTGGCCAAGAGCTGCGAAAGAGGACTTTTTACCACGGTTTTTGTTTTTGCTTTCGTGGTCTCGAATATCTGTAAACGCATGGATGCGACTGATTCCGCGATGATCTTGATTGCCGCGAAATAGGCCGCGAACGTCATAGCGGTCTTTTCGTTCACCGATATTCCGCTGGCGGTTGGAACGTACCCGAACAGCCCGTCCAATTGCATTGGCGTAATTGGAATTGCCGGATTCTCCATTGCCCCGGCACTGCGTGACTCGGCAAGATGAAACAAGCTCACTTACGCCCTCCGGTGGCCACATCGGTCAAACAAATCAAGCCTAAAACAATCAGGGATGCGGGCGGGTAAATTATGCCGGCGCCAATCGTGACGCATCCAATGCCGACGAGCGTGACGAAAAGAACCCGGTGGTGTTTCAGACCCCGTACCTTTTTAATCAATGTCGTCATGCCGTTCCTTCAAATTGTCACGAATCCGCGCGTCTCATAAACTGACTTCGCTCCGCCCGCGGGCACCAGCATCGCACGGCCTAGGGCCATTATGCTGGCAACAACTCCGTCAATTTTCTCTCGGCTCCGGGCTTTCGATGGCTTTATATTACCCGCCGCATCCACTTCGACACAAGTATTCGAGATCATCCAGTTCATTACTGGGTTTCCGTTGTGGCGAATTTTGCAGCCAATAATCATCTTCTCAAATTCTTTGGACGGTGCGGCCATGCTGCGAAATCCTTGGCCGAAGTCAATCATTTTTAACCCTTCACCTTGCAGATTCACGGCAAGCTGGGTGGCGTTCCATCGGTCGTAAGCGATTTCCTTGATATGGAATTTTTTAGACAACGCCATGATGTCCCGGTGAACAAAATCATAATCAGTGACGTTGCCCGGCGTTGCGGAAATATGCTGGTCTTTAATCCAATCCAAATATGGCACTCGGTCTTTACGCGCCCGCTTCTCCGCGCCTTCTTTTGGCACCCAGAACCATGTTAGTAGCCGGGTTACGTCATCACCAGGAAAGACAAGCGAAAACGCGGTTATGTCCGTGGTCGATGCCAAGTCTAGGCCGCCATAACACGGCTGCCCGATCAATTCTTTCTCCGAAAAAGCCTCGCGGCAGGCATTCCATTGATCGGTTGACAACCATTTGTTATCCGATTGCACCCATTGATTCAAGTGGTAGCGTCGGAATGACGATTCCTTAGCCGGTGTCTCAATTGCCTTCTTGCAGTCGTCCGCTATGGAATCAATGGTCAGCGTTGTGCCCAGCGACGGGTTGGCGTCTTTCCACGTCTCCGGGCTTTTCCAATCGGCATTGAGATCAGCCGAGTATATGACCGGCAGGAAGCTTGCATCGTCGATAACGCCATCCCGCACCTTGATTGCATACTCCCGCTGCTCGTAGCAAATGCTGTGTATGTCGGTGCCCGCCGTGGTGATCGAAATCCAAAGAGGCTGGCGGCGGCTGGCGCCAGCATACTCAAGGGTGTCAAACATATCGCGGGTGGGCTGGGCGTGAAGCTCGTCAAATATGATAGCGCTGGCGTTGATACCCTCCTTGGTTTTAACATCGGCTGAAAGTGCCCGGTAAAAGCTGCCGGTTTTATGGTGCACGATACGCTTCTGGCTCGGCACCACAACAAGCTGCCGGGCCAACTCCGGCGATTTTTCGACCATGCTTTTTGATTCATCGAATATGATGCTGGCCTGAAGTTTATCGCACGCGGCGATGTATACCTCCGCGCCCGGCTCGCGGTCTTCCATGAGCATGTAAAGGCCCAAGGCGGCGCAAAGCGTGCTCTTGCCGTTCTTTTTGGGCACCTCAATATAGGCCCGGCGATATCGGCGTGTACCGTCCGGTCGGATCCACCCAAACAACGGAATGATGATTCGCTCCCGCTGCCACGGCAGGGGCACGAATGGCTGGCCAACAAATTGACCTTTGCTGTGGCGGCAATTATTCTCCACGAAGTTCAGCACGTCCATTGCCGGGCGCCTATAGCACCGACAGCCAGCCGCAACGGCCTTCTTGTCCGCCTCGGTCAGCGTCCAGCGATCCGTAATATCACCACGGCCACCGGGGCCGCGCAGATCGTCTAGGCTATATGGAGTGTTGGCGTGAATATCCTATCCTCCTCGGCGGCGGTCATCGCGGCCTTATCTGCACACAGCACGCCGTCTTTGATAATGGCACTCCGGGCCGCCGGGGTCATGCCGAACCGCTGCTGCATGATTCCTAGCTCGCGGACAATCTGCTGCTCGCGGACTTCGAGAGCGTGCGGCTTGAGACCGACGACTCTTTCCTCGCCTGTCTTTTTGTCTATTTTCATCACCGGGACCGCAATCACTCCACGCATTTTTACCCGGATATCAAGCCATTTCTGGAAGGTGGTGCAATACTGGGCCAGCTCGCGGCGGCACGATCGGTTCATCAGCCCTGGCGGGAGTTCGTCGAGCAAAGCGAACCAATGAATTTTCTCGGCCTCGGTAAGATAATCCGGCGGTTCGCCGATGGGGCCGGATGAATCAAGCTCTTCGTTCATGGGCCTCCGGCTGGGGTTGCCCTCCAGTTTTCGCATTGCAGTTGGTTTGGGCGGCGGCCCGCGTAATCCCATGCGGAATACTCCTATATTCCACATAATACGCAATGCGATAATAATATGCAAGGTGAAAATAATGCGCAAATTGATGTGGATAACGATAGTAATTTATTCGCTTAAACGAATAATTAAAATAATGGCAATTAGACTTGACAAC
>JBMFGW010000101.1:0-14237 GCA_049977145.1 Phycisphaerae bacterium | reverse complement strand
CAGATGATCTCCCAGACTCTGATTCGCACGCAACGCCGCAATGTCGCTGCCGAACGCAGCCACCGCAAGCGGACACTGCGGCGTTTGCACACGCTGGGGCTGAAATTGAAGGACATGATAGTCTGCGATTGGAGTCACTTGTAGCGTTGTAGTACTAAGCGGCCAGAATCTGGGCGGACTGACATTGTTACCGGGGGTTTATTCTTTTGCCACATCGGCGGAACTCAATGGAACACTCACACTCAAAGATCAGGATGAATCTAAGGCGCAATTTATTTTTCAAATCGGCACGACGCTGACAACGGGCATCGGCTCATCTGTCATCTCCATCAATGGTGGCGCCAATGCCTGGGCCAATGGTGCCGTGTTTTGGCAGGTGGGCACTTCCGCAACGCTCGGCGCGGATAGCTCCTTTGAGGGAAATATTCTAGCACGCAGCGATATCACCATGCACGTTGACGCCTCCATCAGCGATGGCAGCGCCTTGTCGCAATTTGGAACGGTAATCCTTGATTCCAACCGCATCACTAAAGGTGCCGGCCCCCTTACGAAAAAGTAAACAAGGCTATACCGCATACACACTTGAGGAAATGTTTTAGCCGTACCTACTGCCTACAAAGTTATTCCTGTGCCAGCCGTTGAGCCAGTGCAGCATAATCAGAATATTCCAAGGAATACAGGGTATTCATGGCTCCGGCGCGCATAGCGCGGTGGCGGTTTTATTCAAGCCGCCGGTCTGGTCCATATCTTTCCACGTATGTATCTGCGCTTTCGCAAGACTGCTGGCGAAGCAATAACGGGTGCCATCGGCTTTGGCTTGGTACATGGCTAAATCCGCATTTTTTAATAATATGTCCCGAGTTGTGCCATCGCGGGGACAGATCGCAATGCCAATGCTGGGCTGGACAACCATTTTCACGCCTATGGGACCGCATGATTCCGATATTCGCGCTATGATGGATTGGGCAATTTTACCGATGGCGGCATCTTCCTTCACTTCCATAAGTAGACACATAAATTCATCACCCCCGATGCGGCTTACCGTGTCCTCCGCGCGCACAGACGCCTGCAGACGTTCGGCCACCATCCGCAAAACTTTATCTCCCATATCATGCCCGTAGATATCATTGATATTCTTGAAGTGATTAATGTCAAGAAACATGATCGCAAACGAGCGTTGATGGCGTTGGGCCTGAATCAAGGTCTTGTTGAGCCGATTCTCGAACAACGCCCGATTAACCAGCCCGGTGAGAACATCATGAAAGGCCATATAACGATGTTTCTCGGCTTTGGCCGTACTTTCGGAAAGTCGTTTCTCTAAATCTTTGCGCGCTACAATCTCCGCTGCCATGGCGGTATTAACCAACCGCAACTCATCCGCACAATGCTGTATTTTCTTTTCGATGCGTTCACTCCAAGTCAACGCTTCATGCACGCCATCAAGGGCACCGTATTCGAAAAGCTTCGCCTTCAGTTCGCTGTTCGCCAATGCAAGCTCCCGGGCGCAGGCTTCAACTTGGTCCTGCACCTCCCCGCTTTGATCAAAGGTCTCTAACAGCATGAAATCTGTGTCGCTGTTACAACGCGAGAGCGCTTCAGCCATTGCTAACTCCTCTTATTATCGCCCTCGTATGGATCGCGTAAGAACAACCAAAAACCAACGATCTCTCACGATATAAAACGCAATTTCCATGCCAGAAGTGTAAGACGCGGTATTTAATGTCGGATTTACATATTCACGAAGTTGTCGCATTGTACCCGGACAATTTGTCGCGTCATTTTGTCCGGTCACGACGTTTTGCCGCAGTTCGGAGAATTCCCATACGTCCGGAACGAAACAAACTTTAATATTTCTTCTGTCACCCTATTGTCACCGCAGCCACGTTGAAATCCAAGGCGGACATTCCGGTGTTTTCCCAGCCGCGTTTGGGCTTGGCCCCGGAAAAACGCGCACTGCGCGAACGGGACATCTCGCCGTTTTCCCGCGTAACACGGCCAGTCCATAGTTTTTCCGCCCGTCTGTACGCGCCCGGCAGGCGGCCGTGTCGGCATTGCGATGCGGTCGTCGGATTAACGCCCCAGGTGCACCACAATTGCCCCACCGAAAACACGACCGCTGGCGAAAATTTTCATCCCTGGTACAAGTTTTGCATATACCACCATATCGTGTTTCCGCATGGACTTTAGTCTGTGGGCACAATTTTAAGATTTTTTTCCCAGGAGTTGATCTATGAGAACCGATGAAACAGTTGAAGACATTAAGAAATCGCAGCATGATGCCCATCGCGATCCGCTCAGTGGCAAAGCCGGATCACATCCCATCGGAACGGGTGTGGGTGCGGCAACTGGCGGCGTCATTGGTGGCGTGGCCGCCGGTGCCGCCATTGGAACCATCGCAGGCCCCGTTGGAACTCTGGCTGGAGCCGCCGCAGGCGCTGCGGTTGGCGCTTTTGCCGGCGGGCTGGCAGGCAAGGCGGTTGCCGAAGATGTTGATCCGACTATTGAACATGGTTTCTGGCGCAGTACCTACAGCGCGCGGCCTTATGTTAAAAAAGGCACAACGCATGAGGATTACGCCCCGGCATATCAATATGGATGGGAGTCGCACATTCATTATCAGGATAGAACTTTTGAAGAAAGCGAACCGATTTTGGCGCGTGACTGGCCGAAGCACCAGGGAAGATCAACCTTGACTTGGGAACACGCCAAAGATGCCGCGCATGATTCCTGGGAGCGCATTGGCTGTAGAAAGCCATCCTCCTCAAATAAGTAGTAGTGGGGAAAAGCCCAGTGGGGAAACGCTGTAACCGGGGACGTCCATGCTGGTGTAGCCGGACGTCTCCGTTACACTTTTTATGTTTGCCTTTTCTACTTGGCTAAAGCCTGAAATTATTTAGAACTGAACTACTGGAGATATACCAAATGGCCACTAAAATTCTCGCCCCAAAAAGCAATGTACCGCTCACCCGGAAAGACCTTATTGCTCTACTCAATGAAGATCTGGCTGGCGAATATCAGGCGATTATCGCTTATGTCGTATATTCGCAGGTCATCAAGGGTGCCGCGTATATGAACGTCGCCGACGAATTAAAAGTTCACGCCGAGGAAGAGCTTTCACATGCCCTGACAGTGGCTAATCTCATTGACTATCTTGGCGGAATGCCCATTGTAGCGCCCAAGCCGGTCAAAACCTCCGCCGCGGCGGAAGATATGCTGCGCTTCGATCTGGCGTATGAAAATGAAACCATCCGCAATTATCGTCTGCGCGTGCAACAGTGTGAAGCGTTGGGTGAATATGCGATGGCTGAACATATACGCAAAATATTAATTGATGAGCAAGATCATCAAATTTCCCTGGCTACCGCCTTGGGCGTGGAAATCCCCGACTTAACCGCGGCGGATGAGCACGCGTAATGGCCCACGGCAGGCGACACTGGAAGAGCCTTCACCCAGTGCCGTCTTTCCCGCCATCCTATTATTTCTTCTTGGTTATCTTGTTGACGATCACCGCCACGAGTATCACCACCAGAATGCCAATGATGGCCCAAACCCACATTCCGGCACCACTCCAACCGGTCATCCAACCGCTTACATGGTTCGGTATCATTTCAGGGTGCGGCATAAATAAATTCCTTTCAATGTGAGGTTCCGCAGTCCGCACGGACAACCTCGGTGGAAACAATCTTCAAACAACCTGCGTATACGAAGCTTCCGTAACTATCCCATTGCTTCCTTCCATCCTGCCTTTATGAGCCAGCGATTCATCGGATACGATGTTACAAATCCAAAGATCATGCCAATTTGCATCATGAACCAGTAATCCGGACCGGTGACGCGCAGGTGCGGGGATGGAAAAAAGACGAACGATGTTAGAGCCATCCATGCGAAAAGGCCGATTTCAAAAGCAAGAATAGAAAGTGTATCGGACTTGATGGCCGTCAGGAGCGTCTGCATGGTTGAGAGCTGCCGCATCGGCATGATCGTGAAGTATTGAAAGATTATTCCCAGGAGCCACGCGAGTAGTAAATCTGCGGCGTATTGGGCGAACAGTGGCTTGCCGAAAAGTGTCCATCCAAGTGCAAATAAGACAAACCCGGCAATGATATCTCCGATCGTGCAGCCGGCCCCGCAATGGGAATCGGAAATCCCAATATCGGCCAGGGTTGGTTTCTTGCAGCTTCGCCGCTTAAGTTCGCGTTGGTGGCCTGTGATGCTCTCCGCAGACATCTCCTGATTTGCGGTGCCAAAGCGAAAGTACGCCCATAACGCAAAAACGCTGAAATAAAACGCTGTAATCGGCCACACGATGTATGGTAACCGCAATCCATTTCTTCCTGCGTGTAACCAACATGCTATGGAATTCGTTCGTGATTCAACAGCCCGCCGAGTTTACGTTCGTCCTACGAGTTATGAACGATCCAAGGCTATAATTATTATGGTAGTCAATGTTTGTAACCTTATCCTGTCCCCTTGAGACAGAGGCACATTCGGGTAGACGCAAAACCAGAAGATCCGGCGGGCAGGCACCTCGCTCATTCATCGGTGAGATACGTTATTCGGGCTTGATGTTCAGATTAATTATTACGGCATGTTCACGGCGATCATCCACGAGGCTGATGCGGGCGTTGGGTTGGATTGCGCCATCCACAGACACCTCCATTGCCACCTCCGCGCGGGGGTGAAACGTAATATGGTAGAACGTTTCCCGATAGCGGTAATGCACGCGGAATTCGCCCCAGTGGGCGGCCAAACGGGGATCAAACCAGAGCTGGTCGCCTTCCTGCCGCCAACCGATAAATGTTTCAATAATCAGCCGATATGTCCAGGCCGCTGAACCGGTGTACCAGGTCCATCCACCGCGGCCCTGATAGGGCGGCATGGCATAAACATCCGCGGCCATGACATAGGGTTCCACGCGATAGACCGCTACTTTCTCCGGCGTATCGGAATGGTTGAGGGGATTGATCAGGTTGAATAATTCCCAGGCCTTTTCAGTTTGGCCCGCCATGGCAAAGGCCATGATCGTCCAGATGGCGGCATGGGTATATTGGCCGCCATTTTCACGCACTCCAGGCAGGTAGCCGGCGATATACCCGGGATCATTTTCCGGATGATCGAAAGGCGGATCGAATAATTGGATGAGCTTAATGTCGCGGCGCACCAGATGCTGATCAACAGATTCCATGGCCTGCTTTTGTCGCGCCGGGCCACCAGTGTTGCTGATAACCGACCAGCTTTGCGGCAGGCTGTCAATTTTACACTGCGTGTTTTGCGACGAGCCTAACGGTGAGCCATCATCGAAAAACGCCCGCAGATACCACTGCCCATCCCAGCAGGATGCGGCAATCGCCGTTTCCAGTTTGGCGAGATGTTCATGGCATAGATCCGTCGTGGCCTGATCGTCGCGCGCCTGTGCCAGCGGCAACATCCCGGCCATGACCGTGCGCAGGAAAAATGCGAGCCACACACTTTCACCGCGTCCCGCACGGCCAATGCGATTAAATCCATCATTCCAATCGCCGCAACCAATCAGCGGCAAGCCGTGGGCCCCAAACCGCAGAGATCGCTTCAGGGCGCGTACACAATGTTCGTAAAGTGTTCCGGTCTGATCGCTGGTTTGCGGCAGGTCATACCAGGACTCCTCATGCTCCGCCACGGGGCGACCGCGCAGGAATCCGACTTTTTCATCCAGAACGCCGGTGTCAAGGGTTAACGCAACGTACCGGCAAGTCGCCAGGGGCAACCATAGCAAATCATCGGAGAATTTCGTGCGGACTCCGCGGCCCGTGGGCGGGTGCCACCAGTGCTGGACATCGCCTTCTTCAAACTGCCGGCTGGCCGCTCTGATCAGCTGATCCCGCAACAAAACGGGTTGAGCCAGGGCGGCGGCCATGGTGTCCTGCAACTGATCGCGGAATCCGTAAGCACCGCCGGATTGATAAAATCCGCTGCGGCCCCATATCCGGGCAGCGATTACCTGATACAGCAACCAGCCATTGGCCAGCGCATTGACGGTCGTATCCGGAGTTTCAAGATAGATACATCCGAGCGTGCGATTCCAGTATTGCCAAACGGCTTCCAGCGCTTTGCGCGCACCCGCGGGTGTGCGTGCGCGTTCAATAAGCTGTCGCGCCTGCGTACGATCCGCTGCGGCTCCGAGTATCCAGACAATTTCCTTTTGCGCTCCGGGCGGCAGATCAAAGCTGGTCATGATCGCCGCGCACGGGTCCAACCTGGCCCCGAGATTGCCGGAAAGGCGTTGACGAGCCATGGCGGCGGGAGCTTCCACGGAACCGTTGCGGCCAAGGAATTCGGTACGATCTCCGCTAATGGTACGGCGATCGTCATTAATGTGGGCAAACGCGGTCCACGAACCAAAATCATTACTCCACGCATTGCGTGCGAAAATGGCTCCGGTGTGTTCATCCATTTGCGTAATGACATGCGGGCTGCTTTTGGCGCGGCTTTCGCCCAGCGTCAACTCCCAGTAGCCGGTGGCCGACAGGCGGCGTACCCGATCGGTGGTGTTTTTCAACTTTAGAACGTAATACTTAACCGGCATATCAATGTCGGCGTAAACGGTGAATTCGGAGCTGATTCCCTGTTCGAGTCGCTCAAAGATACTATATCCAAATCCATGGCGCGCTACGCCGGGATTGTTGCCGACGGCGGGTAACATGGTGGGCGACCAAAACGCTCCGGTCTGATCATCGCGGATATAAAAGGCTTCGCCGGAAGCATCGGTGATGGGATCGTCATACCAGGGCGTGAGGCGATATTCATGAGCATTGCCAACCCATGTATACATCCCGCCGCTTTCGGAGACTACGGTTCCAAGTTGGCGGCCGGAGATGACGTTGCACCACGGTGCCGGGGGCAAGCGGCCAGGGGGAAGCGCCATCACATATTCGCGCGCATCGCCGGTAAAACCGCCGATACCATTGAAGAACGACAAATCCGTGCGTTGGGCCGCGCGGGATATAGTCTCCTTCAAGGGCAGCGACACGGGCACGAGTTTGGGCGTGGCAATATCGGCATCATTGTGGCGTGCTTCCAACTGTTGAGCAAGCGTGCCGGCGGTGTCCGTCAATACAATGGCGGCGGCGGCAAGCATCAGCAGGCGATCATCTTCGGCCATCTGGTCGGTTCGGCGAATGAAAATTCCGCCCGGCTGATCCATAAGTTTGACATCCGGGCCGGAAGCAACAATGGCCATAATCTGGTCATGCAGTTCCTGCCGATATCCGGACCGATCCTGATTCCATATAACCAAGTCGGCGGTCAAGCCCTTGTAACGCCAGTACGCATGGGCCTGCAGCATCTGCCGTACCAGCGGCACGTATTCACGATCGGTGACGCGCAGCAGCACGATCGGCGAATCGCCGGAAATGCCGAACCCCCAAAGGCCGGATTGCCCGCGCTGATTCTGCCGTATGATTTCCGCCGCGGCACGGAAGCGTGGACCGGGGAACAGAAGAGAACTGGCCAGTCGCCCGAACATTTGCGCATCAGCATCCGTGGCATTGAGTTGCCGCAACAATACCTGATTATGCGACCAGGCCAGTTCCAGCACGCGATCCGTGAGTCGGCGGTCATGGTAGCGCTGGTATAACACCTCCACCTGCTCGCGTGTGGCGGCGGCTCCCAGTACCACATCGATCGTGACGGTGGCGTTTGCCGCGATTACAACTTCCCTGCGAATGGCAAATGCGGGGTCTAAAACCGCACCCTGGCTATTGGGAAGTGGCCCCGTCTGATCCAGCGCGGCGGGACGGATGGCGCTGCGGCCACGGCCCAAAAATGCCGCGCGATCGGTTTGGTAGGAAAATGAGGCATCGGATTGTTCATGCACCGTTACCATGTGGATCATCCATGGCGGATGTTCGTCAATGCCACGCGCGCGGCGGGTGGCCAGCAAGGTATGAAAATCCGGGGCGGCGTAAGTTTGCACGAACAAATTGCCGAAAGCCGGGTGCGCTGCATCCGACGCCGCCGGGGCCAGCACCACTTCCGCGTATGTGGTCAACTCAATTCGACGGGCCGTGCGTCCCCGATTGGTCAGTGAAATACGCCGCAGTTCTATATCATCTTCCGGGGAGACCGTAACCTGCATGAGCGTGTCGATCATGCCGTCACGGCGGCGAAATTCAGCCTTCCCTTCGGAAAAAGTCACTTCATAGTTCTGTCCGCGCCGCCCGGTGGGCTGCACGGTTGCCGACCACCAGCGGCCTGATTCCATATCTTTCAAATAGCAGAATAACCCCCAGTTGTCGCGTGTAAAATCAGCGTACCAGCGGGTCAACGCCAGAGAATTCCACATTGAGCGGCTGCCGCCGGCCGCGGTAATCATCAGATGGTATCGCCCATTGGATAACAACTGAACTTCCGGCTCCGGTGTCTGAGAGGTATTATAGACGCGCCAGGTCAGGGCTTCTTCGGATACGGGACGCCGTGATTCCGCGACCTCCACCGCATGAGGATATATGGGCGTAACATGGGGCACTTTTTCCTGGAGCAGCAGATCACCGGAGCGTAAGAGCGGATCGGCCATAAATCGCCGTTGCATAGGCTGTTGCAACAACACCGCGGTAAGCGCCAAGAGGCTCATCCCCTGGTGGTGCGCCATGAAAGACCGGACGGTTGCCGGAACTCCCGGCTTGGGGGACCGCTGGGGCGTGTAATCCACGGCCTCAAAATATCCGCAGTCTCCCATGCGTCCTTCCTTCGCGAGCCGCAGCATGTTGGCATAGGCCTGCTGTGGCCGAACCATCAATGCCAGCAGTGTTGCATAGGGGGCGATGACCACATCATCCGAAAGCCGCCGCTTAAAGCCCAAGCCAGGCACGCCGAAGGCTTTGTATTGGTAGTGCCGCAGCGCGTCGGTGGCGTTGTAACCGGACTCGGAAACGCCCCATGGAATTCCGCGTTCCCGCCCGTATTCAATGTTCCGATCCACTGCGGACCGCATGGTTTGACCCAGCAGGGTATGGGGATAATTGGGCATGATGAGAAGCGGCATGAGGTACTCAAACATGGAGCCGCTCCATGACAGTAACGCCACATCTCCGCCCATGCTGGTAAGTTGCCGGCCCAGTGCGAACCAACTGTCCTGGGCAACTTGCCCCATCACGATGGCCACATAGCTGGCCAATCTGGCTTCCGACGCCAGAAGATCGTAAAAGCCCGGATCCAGACGGCTTTCGTTGACCCGAAATCCAATCGACATAAGTTTTCGGGCAGGAACATATAAAAGCGTAAAATCCATCTCCGCAAAAGCGAGGCACTATTCTTCCATGTTTTTCAGTGCGGCAATCCGCTTGTCAATCCGCTGGCTGCCTGAGATGATTCCGGCCTGAAGGCTTCGCAAGGCTTCGTGGTCACAGATACAATTTGCATCCAGCAATGCTGTTATGAGAATGGATGCCCTCTGGCATAATTGGGAAAGAACGGTCAAACTCGCATTGCTTTCCAGTTCGGTCATGGTGTGGCATAGATCGGCGTAGGTGCCGGCATTACTGGCCGTCCGATCGGTATTGGTTGGGGAAAGAGGTGGTTGCTGAATCCATGGCGCGAGTTCGCGGATGTCGTCGATAAAATCATTGTGTTGTGCTGTCAGCGCGGATATCCACCAGGCGATGCGGTCCGGCCATATTCCCTTGCCGCCGCCGTCCAGTGCCAGCAGAATATCCCGCCCGTTCCGCAGTTGATCCAACATTTCCCGCAGTGAAAGAGCTTGACGTGAATAGAGCATCAAGAGTTGCGAGCCGACAGATCGAATTTTGTCCGGTTGATCGCCATTAAGCGTCGCTTCAGTGGTCCAAGGTTCCGCAAAACATCCAGCCTCATCGGTCAGCGCCAGTACCGTGTCCAGAATACCTTGGTTAAACCGTGGCGGAATCAGCGACGACTGGGAAAGTTCCGCCAGGCCGGAACGCAGAATCAACAGGTCCGCCGCCAGATTGCCACTGTCCACGGTTGAAACATACCGTGGCTCCAGCGGGTCGAGCGTATCGGTGGCATACCAGTTAAAAAAATGGCCGCGGTATCGCTTTAACTTCGCCATGGTTTCCAGCGTTCCGCCCGATCGGCGAAGGAAAGTGCCGCCGGTTATCCATCCGAAGTCCAGAGCCGCCAGATTGGCCAGCAGCGCTAAACCAATGTTGGTGGGGCTGGTGCGCCGCGCCAACTCCGGCACGGGGAATTGCTGGAAATTATCCGGCGGAAGATCATGGTCGTCCGGGGTGACATATTGTTCAAAATACCGCCAGGTGCGCCGCGCGGTCATGCGTAGAAAACGCTGCGCGGATTCATCTATATCAATGCCCGTTTCCACTATTGGCCGGCTTAGAATCCATGCGGCCAGAGGTGAGAGCATCCAGAGAACCAACGGTCCCATGGCCGCTGACATTGCGCTGTCGCGGATGCCCGCCACCGCGATCAATCCCGCCAGGGCAATGACCGGTCCAGGCCACATGGTTCGGAAAAAAAACATGGGAAATGAGGAGGCTCCGCGTTCCACGGAGCTACTGGCCCGCCATTGCAGAAGATGACGGCGCGTAATGCCTACGCGCACCATTGCTCGCAAAATGGCATCCAGGCTCAGCGCGGCCTGAAAGGCCAGAAATATCAGTTCCAATGTCGCCTGAATCATTCTCCGACCCAGATCCATACACCATAAGCGCAGTTGCATCCGCAAGGGAATCTCACTATTTATTCTGGTGAGGTCCCACAGTGCGGTCAGCAGCGTTGGTGCCATAATGGCCAATACCAGCGACAGGGTCCATATTCCAGGGAATGGAAGAAGCAGCCAGGCGATGAAAAGCATTGCCACCATCGCGAGGCCCGTTAGGCTGCGACGGAGATTGTCAAAAATTTTCCAGCGGGACAACCATGAAATTCCGTTGCGTGTCCAATGGCCATTCACGCCAGGAACCCATGGTAAAAGCCATCCGGCGATTTGCCAGTCACCACGCATCCAGCGGTGACGCCGGTCTATTTCCGTACCGTAATTCCATGGATGATCTTCAAAAATCTGAATGTCGCTGGCCAAACCCGCGCGTACCAGACACCCTTCGAGCAAATCATGACTCAGGATCAGATTTTCCGGCAGCCTTCGGCACATGACGCGATGGAACACATCAATGTCCATGATCCCCTTGCCGACAAATGACCCCTCACCAAATAAATCCTGATACACATCCGATACGGCCCGCGTGTACGGATCAATTCCGGGATCGCCCGAAAACAAGGCGGAAAACATGGAACGCCGGGAGGACGGCAGACTGATCGCCACGCGCGGTTGCAATATGCCATACCCCTCGTCCACCAATCCGGTGCGCGCGTTGATCCGGGCGGAATTCAGCGGATGTGCCAGCGTGCCAACGAGTTCCGCGGCGGTACCGCGTGGCAGTTGCGTGTCGGCATCCAGCGTGATCATATAT
Organism: Phycisphaerae bacterium; assembly: GCA_049977145.1. Taxonomy (GTDB): domain Bacteria; phylum Planctomycetota; class Phycisphaerae; order WQYP01; family WQYP01; genus JAMDCX01. The sequence goes on along the minus strand of JBMFGW010000101.1, from coordinate 2,796 downwards.
TTTGCGGTTCGTAACACGGCCAGATCGCCGATAATTGTGACAAACGCATCCGCTTGATCGCTGCGTAGCAGACCGATCAAATCTTCGAGTTTGCCACGCTTGCGTTCGTAGCCCATCCACACGGCCTCGTGTGGATTGTACTGGCGGGGCCGATGAAAAAGGCAGAATGGACCGGTCTCGGCGGAGCCATAGCGGGCGTTCAACGCCCCAATGCCTTCCACCGCCTTACGCAGCAACGCTTCATCCTCCGGCATAATCTGCACATCGGAATCGCGGAAATCGGAGGCCAGCGCGAAGAACAGATTAGGCTCCCGGTTGGCCAGAAAACGCACTTCCAGTGATTCCAGCAGGTTTTGAATGTCCGCGGCACTTTCCAACAGGCAGGGAATGGCGACAATCGTTCGATACGGATCGGGGATGCTCTTGGAAAAGTCCATACGCGGCAGAATTTGGGGAGCAATGGTCAGTGTAGCAACATAATTGACCAGTGTCAGGGCCACCTGGCTCATCGGAAATACCGTTAATATGGCCGCCAGCGGCATCAACCATGGATTTCCGGAAACCAGCGAGATCAGTGGCCAGGTAAACGCGACGCTCAATAGCGCCACGAGACTGAGATAAATTGGCAGCGCCGATTTCCCGGCAATGCGGTTGATCCGCTGCCAAAGGGTAATACGGGCTTTAAGCAATCCTTCCAACTGCCGACGACCATCATCAATGAGATAAAATCCGACATGGCACTCCCGATCGGTGCGTTCTCGATGCCTCATTGCCTCGGCGGCCAATGCCACAGCCTGACGGGCCGGCAGTTCCTCCGGAAGGTTATTGCGCGCGGCAAGTTCTTCAATGACATGGCGATAACGGTCACGGGTGCGGAAATCCATTCCGCTATAGATTTCAGATGGATCTTGCCGCAGTATTTTCTCGACGGCGCTTTGCGCTTCGACAAAATCGCGCCAGTCCATTGCGTCTATAAAACGCAGACTGCCGAAACAATTTCCCATGGTGATCTCGTCCGCGGCCTGCTGCCGGCTTTGCCGTTGAACCAGCAATTCAATGGTTTCGCTGGATCGGGTGACCAGTTGGCCAATCCAATTCAGCGCCAGTGCCAATGAGGCGCTTTGCCCCTGCAATCGGCGCACCAGCTCCGTGACAAAAGCGCTGGTCAGCGGTGGATTAGATTTCACCATGGCGGCCAGAGTCACGATTGTGTCATCGGGGGTTTTCTCGGCTGCCGCGATTAATTCATCGGCCCAATAATTGGCCATATTCCGCTGCTGGCGCGCCTGGGCCAATGGTGCGGCGACGCGGCGCATGTTTTCCACCAGCGCCAGCCTCAGCATAATCGGCACGGCCCATAATTCGCCGAGACTCAAGTGAGCGCCGCGTTGATAGGCCGCCAGAAAGCGGTCCATGGCCTCGCCATCGACGCGGCCATCAAGGTGACTGATCAGCCGGAGAATCAAATCATAGACGCGCGGGTATCCCGCGTGCGGCCCATTGCGCAGGGTGGGAAGCTGCCGGCTGTAACCTTTTGGAAAGTGCTTTCGAATCAGGCGTATCTGTTCTTCAGCCAGGTAAAAATTATCCAGTAACCACTCGGATGCGGGAGAAATAATCTGCTCTTTGGATACTGCTTCGCTGACGAGTTGATAGGTGTTTTGCAGAACGATATCGTTTTCGGCCAGCCGCGAAAGCAGAATCTCGGATCCGCCGTCGGGTTGCAGTTGATGTTCTCTCGCAAGCTCTTGCGCCAATTGCTCCAATTGGTCAATGCCCAATAGTTCCGCGCGCAACGGCTCCTCGAGAGATTCAGGCGGATGTGCGTCGGCACGATCATGCTTCAGAAACCGTATTGCGAAAAAATTCCGCAGTCCGCCACGCAAGAGCCATCTCCGGCAATAAATTACAGGCTCCACGATCCCGCGCCCGATGCGCCTGCCAATTCATAATACAATCCAAAGGCCGATCTAAGGGAGAAACGGTCTTCCACTTGGCCGCAGACGCATTGCCGCCCCATTCGCTTCTGCATCCTCTTATTTATTATACCACATTTAAGATTGTGGGTGGCTATAAAAGTAATTTTGCCGTCATTTTCTTCGGTTGCGGCAGCCCCATCATTTTCAATATTGTCGGTACCACATCCGCCAGACCGCCGCCGAGACATTCCAAGGTGGCGCGTGGACTCGGTTACCAAAGCCGCACGGGCAAACCATTATTCGCCGGTCACAGCCCACATAATTACATGCAATAGCCATGCCAGCAGAAAAGTTTAATCGTATAGCTGCTTGGTGTGATTTAACCACCATGCGCCGTGTTAGGGAGACAATGTGTCCGGCCTAAGGGTCCGTAGAACGACATGGTATTCCGCCATAAATAAGTTTCTAATCCCACCCGCCAAAGGTATGACGCCCGTATTAATTCTGCGGGTGTAAACTGGCGTGGCCCATAAAAAACTTTTTATGGCAATAATCGCTGCAAAAATAAAACAGCTTTCCATTCCGCTGCGCATGGAGAGCCGTTGCTTCGTTCACCGGCCTCCCGCAGACGGAGTCTTGATGCATGGTTTTTAATTCTTTCATGGGAGAGTTCCTTTCAATGATCACATTGGACTGCACGCGCGAATCGTATTGCTATGGTAGCCCGGATTATTTCTTCTTGGTTATCTTGTTGACGATCACCGCCACGAGTATCACCACCAGAATGCCAATGATGGCCAAAACCCACATTCCGGCACCACTCCAACCGGTCATCCAACCGCTTACATGGTTCGGTATCATTTCAGGGTGCGGCATA
>JBMFGW010000100.1:0-14350 GCA_049977145.1 Phycisphaerae bacterium | reverse complement strand
GTACATGCCGCTTGAGCATGTGCACATTGCGGTCAATGGCTTGAGGCAGACCAACCTGATGCGCCAGGAGGTGTATCGCCCCAAGGCCTCCGCATGTGATGGCACGATCACGATCAGAAAGTTCATAACGGATGTGACGGGCCCGCAGCATGGGATGGGGCTGATCCTTCCAGCGTCTGTGGGCCAGGCGATCCCGGATGCGGCGTTGTCTGCGGGCCAGTTTCCGATGGGTTACTCGTTTCACTTGAAAAGCCTCATTGAATACAACAGTATTGGCGTCTATATTACTATACTAATACGCAAAGTCAAGCGTTCCAGTTCGTTTTTTAAGAAAATAAATTAAAACTCACAATATCACGCTGGTTTAAGGGCTAATCTCGTAACCATGCGCGGAGATCCAGTCGGGCCTCCCGAAAAGCCTGCACCAGAATGCCGCCCCCCACCGAAAAGTAAGTTTCGACGCGGTGTGCCGTGGTTGGACCGGTTAATCGGCAAGGTCGTGAACGGTTCCAAATACGCTAAAATCCAAGATTTCCAGCAGCCCGGTTCTGGGCGGTGATGTCACAATAGCGCAACCCGCTTTTATTTATGTGTGCCGGCCCTGTGCCAAGGTCGGCAGCACCACTTCCAGCGGGCGCGGATAACTGGGCCAGGATTTTACGTACCGGCTCAGTACCGCGGCACTGCACACGGCCGTTAACATAAATGGAAAAACTACCAAAATTGAAAAGTATGCGCCGGGATGCAGCAGGAGCGGGTACATAGATAAAGCCACGCCCGGCGGATGATATATCCGCAAGGCCGACAGTACCAACAGGGTCACGGCGGCGCTAAGTACCGCATACATCGGACCATGCACCGCCATTGCCGCAATGGTGCCCACTGCGGCTCCCAGGGTCGATCCCGCCACCACCGGTATGGGCTGCGCTATAGCCGCCTCCGGAAGTAAAATCAGAATACTCAAAGTGGCGGCAAAAGGTGGCACCAGCCAGATCGTGTGCCGCGGCAGTTTACCTTGCGTCAGGTAATCCAAGCCGCCCATCAACCCCAGCAATATGAGAAACCAAATCATCTCGGGTATGGAAATCCGGCTACCCGCCCGCCAATGCTTCAACGCCCGCCGCAGTAACACTCGTGTTTTCATAATGATGGAATTCCTTGCAAAACTTGGCCTTGGATGAATCACAACCCGATGATATTTTCAGCAATTCGGCTAATGGCATTGTAGCCAGTTAGCGTGTTATATGCCCGGCCGTCAAATATTGCGACTGTAAAACTTGCAGCCTTGATGAGGGGAGCGAAAATCGCGCCGTCGCAAAGCGGCGATTACTCGGACAGGCTCCCAAGGAATAGATCGTAGACTCCACTGCCTATTTTGGGCCAAGTATGCAATGACCACGCCATGACCATACTTCCCCAGCGTGTTTCCAACGCCGCAAACTTGGGCTACCATTATCGGCAGGTGTTTTGTTTATTGGTGGATCATGGCGCGCGACACATTACAGGAATTTTTGACGGAACTGGACCAAATGGGAGAGCTACGGCGAATTTCCGCGGTAGTGGATCCGGTGCTGGAGGTGGCGGAAATTGCCGACCGTGTGAGCAAATCACCCACGCGCAATGGGGAGTATCCGGCGGATAAGGCGCCGTTTGCGGGTAAAGCGCCCAAGTATGGCACCGCCGCAGTCAATCAGGCACTGTTGTTTGAACATGTCAAAGGTTCCGATCATCCGTTGGTAATTAATACGTTTGGTTCCTATCGCCGCATTCATGCGGCTCTGGGCTGTGAAAGCCTCAATGATTTAGCGCAACGCATCGCCGAAATAACGCAGCCGCAGGTACCCAATGGCTTTCTGAATAAAATGAAGAAAGGACTCGATTTATTGAAAATCGCCGGCTACGGTCCGAAAGTTCGCTCCGGCTCCGGTCTATGCCAGGAGGTGGTGCACACCGACGACGCCGACATTACCCGCCTTCCGGTGATTCAATGCTGGCCCGGAGATGGTGGCAAGTATATCACTCTGGGGCAGATCGTGACCAAGCATCCGGAAACCGGCGCGCGGAATTTGGGTATGTACCGGGTGCAGATTTTTGATAAGAAATGGACCGCTATGCACTGGCATAAGCACCATGACGGGGCGCGGCATTTTCGGGCCTGGGCCGAACTTGGAAAACCCTGTCCGCTGGCCATTACGCTCGGTGGAGAAAGCGTTTTACCCTATGCCGCTACAGCCCCGTTGCCGCCGGGAATTGATGAGCATATTTTTGCCGGTTTTCTGCTGGGCCGCGGGTTGGAACTCGTGCCCTGTAAAACCGTACCGCTGGAAGTGCCGGCTAACTGTGAATTTGTAATAGAGGGTTATGTCGATCCGAATCAGACCGTGCTGGAAGGACCTTTTGGTGATCATACCGGTTTTTATTCTCTGGCGGATCAATACCCGGTATTTAATATCACAGCCATAACGCATCGGCGGAATCCGATTTATCCTACCACCATTGTCGGCAAGCCGCCGCAGGAAGATTACTATCTTGGCAAGGCCACGGAACGCTTATTTCTGCCGTTGCTTAAACTCATGGTGCCGGATGTGATTGATTATAATTTGCCGATGTTTGGAGCGTTTCATAATTGCGTGTTCATTAAAATACGCAAAGAATATCCATATCATGCCCGCAAGGTCATTCACGCCATCTGGGGGGCCGGGCAGATGGCCTGGACCAAGATGGTCATCGTGGTTGATGAGCATGTGGATGTGCATAATCAGGAAGACGTGCTGTTTCATGTGGCGGCCAATGTGGATCCGCGGCGCGATACGTTTATTGCTGAAGGGCCATTGGATATTCTGGATCATGCCGCGCCGGCGGTGGGCGCTGGCAGTAAAATGGGCGTTGACGCCACACGGAAGTGGCCCGGTGAGGGTGTCGTACGCGATTGGCCGGACGAAATTGAAATGGATGAAACCACGGTAAAAACTGTAACGCGGCGTTGGAAGGAATATGGATTCTAAAATGATCAAAACTCGATTTGCCCCGTCACCGACTGGATTTTTGCACGTTGGCGGAGCCAGAACCGCATTATTTAACTGGCTCTTTGCCCGCAAGCATGGCGGAGAGTTTGTGCTGCGCATTGAAGATACGGATCAGGTGCGGTCCACTGCGGAATCCGCCGCCGGAATTCTTGCCGATCTGCAATGGCTGGGCCTGAATTGGGACTGTGGCCCGCAACCCGGTGCCGCAAAAAATGAATATTTTCAGTCTATGCGGCTTGATCTTTACAACGGCTATTTGGAGCAGTTGGTAAAAGATGGCCGCGCCTATGAGGCCTACGAAACGCCACAGCAATTGGCCGCCATGCGCATGGTGGCGGAAAAAATGAAGCGGCCCTTCCGCTATCGCCGTAACATGCCGGGACGTGCTGAACCCGGCAGCGGGCCAACTGTGCTGCGCTTTGAAATGCCCTTCGAAACCATCAAGTTTCATGATTTAATTCTCGGCGACATTTCTGTAGCGGGTGATGAACATGATGATATCATCATCCGTAAATCCGATGGCTTTCCCACCTATCATTTTGCGGTGGTGGTTGATGACCATGATATGGGCATTACGCATGTGCTGCGGGCCCAAGAACATCTGATGAATACACCCAAACATCTGGGCCTATACAAGGCTCTAGGATGGCAGCCGCCCGCCCATGCCCACATGCCGCTGGTGTTTAATATGGACAACACCAAAATGTCCAAGCGGGACAAAACCAAAGCCGCCCGCGCCGCAGTGGCTCTATGGATCAAGCAGGGCAACAGTGCTGACACGCTGGCGGAAAAATCGGGCATCGCTGCGGATCAGTTGAAAGAATTTCTGGATAAAAAGACCGATGATTCCCGTATTGCCGCAGCCATTGGCGCGGCTCTTGGGGTGCCATTACCGGAAATTGATGTGCAGGATTTCCGCCGCAGTGGATATGTGTCGGATGCACTGCTGAATTTCATCGCCTTAATTGGCTGGTCGCCGGGAGAAAATCGGGAAATTCTCACGCGTGATGAAATGCTGCAATCGTTTTCGCTGGAAACCATCGGCAAAACCAGTGGCCGCTTTGACCGCAAAAAGCTGCTATGGATGAATGGCGAATATATCCGCATGCGAACCATAGATGATCTTCTGCACGACCTTGCCGCTTTTAATGCAGTCACCGATTACCCAATCAAACACGCCTCGGAATCGCAACGGCGCGAACTCTTGGCGATGTACCAGGAGCGCACCGGCACCCTGGCCGAGATGGCGGAAAATTCACGCTTCTTTTTTGCAGAACCCAAAATGGACGCGGCCGCATTTAAAAAGCACATTGAATCCGGTAATGGCCGCGCCGTGCTGCGACAGATTCGCGATATGCTGGCGGCGGTATCCGATTGGTCGAAGGAACAGTTGGCGCCGCTGATTGAAAAAATTATTGAACTTGGCCAAAAACGCGGATCCGCCCCGCAGACGCTGCGCGTGGCCCTTTGCGGTGGACCGGTTTCGCCGCCCCTGCTGGAAACACTGTGCCTGCTGGGACGCGATACCACCCTGGCGAGGATTGACCACATTTTACTGGAATAATTCCGATTGTTTGTCGGGTGATGGTTGGTACATGTCCATGCAGGCACGGGAATCATTTTCCACACGATTAACCAACGAGCTGACACGGTGAAAATTCATACCGTTGGCGGGATACGGCTGAAAAAACCGGCGGGTTTCGGGAGCTTCCGCAGGTGCGGAAATATAGGCCATGGCCTCGGCTGGTGGAATCATCACGGGCATCCGCGGGTGAACATGTCTTACCACGGCATTGGCGGTAGTGGTAAGAATTACAAAATTCAGTTCGGCACCGTAATAATTGTAGAGTCCGGCCAGGCAAAATGGGGCACCGGCGGAGAGCTGAAAAAGAAATGGCTCTGCGGGCACGGAGGTTTTCCGCCATTCATAAAATCCATCGGCGGGAATGACACATCGCCTTTGCCGAAAGGCTTCAGCAAACGTGGAAGTTTCCAGCACCTTTTCCGAGCGGGCGTTGATAAGTAATTCGCTGGTGGCGGAGGTCCATGTTTTAGGAAAGCCCCAGCGCGCGGTGCGGGCCCGGGGCGCAAGGGGATCCCATATAATGGCAGCCAGCTGACCCGGAGCGATGTTGCAGCGTGGCGGTGTTGCCGGAATCTCACGCAGCCAAGGCATAGTCTTAAAGGCCGCTGCGGGATTAGCGAGGGTAAATCGTCCACACATGATAAGGTCCTCAACCGGCAGCCACACCCACGGATACATGCACCGCATGTTTTCCGCCACCGAGAATCACGCCGCGCAGCGGTGAAACATCCGAGAAATCTCGTCCGTACGCGATGGTGATGTGCCGTTCGGCTGGAATCATATTATTGGTTGGATCAAAATCCAGCCAGCCTGCTTCGGGAACATAAACACTCAGCCAGGCGTGGGAAGCGTCGGCACCGACCAGGCGCGGTGTGTTAGGCGGAGGTACCGTGCGCAGATATCCCGAAACGTAACGCGCGGCCAAACCCAGGGATCGCAGACAGGCGATGCCCAGATGGGCAAAATCCTGACACACGCCCCGGCGATGGCGCAGGATCTCGGCCACGCTGGTGCCGACGGTTGTGACGGTGGCATCAAATTGGAAATCGTGATGAATCCGTCGTATGAGATCCACCACGGCCTCCACAACAGGCCGGTTAGTGGGAAAGGATTCGGCGGCGTATAGTTTCGCCTCGGGAGAAAGCACAACGTTGGTGGATTCGTAAGTAAACTGTATCACATTGGTAAAATCCGCATATTCATTGACCCACAAGCTGTCACGCGCCTGTTCCCAAGGCTGATTGGAAAATAACATACCGGCGGCAGGGGGTAGTATCTCCACCGCGCCGCGCGCAGTCACCAGCAGTTCGCGATGCGGCTCCTGAATGCTGAAGAAGGTTTGACGATTACCAAAATAATCCAGGCGATCTGTGCGCATGGCGGGAGGGAAGATTTCCAGATCCGCGAAATTCCAGATATGACGAGGCGTCTCACGCGGCAGAAGATGGGCAATGTGATGGCAGATCGTCACCGGTTGCTGATAACGGTAACGCGTGACGTGTTTGATCTTATAAACCGGCATAGACAATTTCCCGCATTCAAGTTTTCATGTCCGGGGGTTATGAATCGCCCGTAACCGCCACCGGGGTCGTCAGTTGGAAACCCAACTGCCGGGATTCTGAAATATGGACCAGATACGCCCGGCTGATCACATCCGAGAGCATCCGCAACTCATCGATCCATATATGCAATAATTTGCACAGATATTCCCGCCGATGCGTTGCATCCGCATCATCAGTGTGACCCAGCGTATTGACATCCGCCAGGCGAATATCCGTCAGCAGTCTAAGCACAATGCGTTCCGGCGCGGACAGGCCAGCCCCGTTGTCATCCGCGACCAGCGACGCCAGATGTTCCTGCAATCGTACCAGTTGAAAGGCGGCGGAGCGCGGGTTGCTTTCATCGGCCAGCAGCATATCGAGCACCGGTGGAACCTGTAAATTGGTGGTGTAGCGGCGGCGATAGGTGATGATGGAATCGGCAATTTCCAGCAGGGATTCCAGCAGGGGACCCTCACGATCCACCACAGGCACCAAAGTCTCTGAAAGCAGCGTCAAGGTGCCGATGGCGCTTTCAATCCGGCGGCCAATATCCAGAAATCGCCACGCAAATCCGCGCGTCATGGACTCCATGGCCAGACCGTCAAATGCGGCAAAGGTAATAATAAGCCGATCCAGCGCGGGCAGAAGATCCAACAGCGCGGGATCGGCCTTGTTGGCCCGGGGAAAATCTTCATCCAGACGGTTGATGATGCGCCATGTGTCGATGGACATGCGGTCGCGCACCAGAGCGGCGATGCGATAAATCGACTTAAGCGTGGAAGGAAAGCCGTTGGCATGGCCGTTACGCAGAAGAATTTCCACCAGCTTGCCTTCCGCCGTCAAGTTCTGATTGTGCGGTTGCGCATACATGGTCTGCTTGCTTAACGCCGAGAAAAGCGTGGGCAGCTCGGCGGTGGAATCAAAATTCTGATCCATGAGTCGTATGACAATTCCCCGAGCCAATCGAGTATTGGCCTGCGCCCGCTCTTCATAGCGTCCCAGCCAGAACAAATTGTCCGCCACCCGGCTTGGCAAATCACCGCCGGCGCGGGAAATGATAACAGGCTGGCCCGCGGGTTGAAGGAAACTGAACGAATCCACGGGGCCATCGGAGAGTACCCACGCATCCTTCGAGCCCCCGCCGCGTTGCATGGAAACAATCATGGAGTCCGCGGAACCGGAAAATCGCGCCAATCCGCCGGGCATGACGGAATATCCGCCATCGACGCCGGTCAAATGCAGCCGCAGTACCAGATGTCGAGGCTGCACATTGTTTCCCGTCAACACCGGAGCGGTGGACAAATCCACATAGTGTTCACCAACATAATCGGAAGGTGATGCGTTGATGCGTGTGCGCAGTGTTGCCAATTCATCCTGACTTAAGTTGCGGCCAAAAACGGGCTTCTCCTGCCCGCTGATAAATGCCGACTTGATCACCATCCGCGGTAAATTATCCAGCACATGTTGCCGGGCACCGGCGTCACCGCACCAGAAGGAATCCATTGATGGAAGCTTCATATCTTCGCCGAGGAGTCGGCGGCAGATCACGGGCAGAAACATCATAAGCGCCGGCGTTTCCGCCAGGCCTGAACCCAATGCGTTGGCGACCGCGACATTACCTGAATATACCGCCTGCACCAACCCCGGAATGCCTAAAGCGGAGTCCGCCCGCAATTCCAGCGGATCACAGAAATCATCGTCCTGCCGGCGCAAAATGACATCCACACGCTGCAATCCGCCCAGCATTTTCAGATACACATGATTATCGCGCACGATTAAGTCCGCCCCTTCCACCAGTGTGTAACCCAGATAGCGTGCCAGATAAGCGTGCTCAAAGTATGTTTCGTTATACGGGCCGGGGGTCAGCAGCACAATGCGTGGATTTTCACGATTCGACAGAGATTTCAGGGTCTCGCGAAAACTGCGAAAAAATGTTGCCAGTCGCCGCACGCGGCAATCACGAAACACATCCGGCAGCGCCCGCGAGATAACCATGCGGTTTTCCAGCGCATAGCCCGTACCGGAAGGGGCCTGCGTGCGATCCGTGAGCACCACAAATCGGCCATCAGGCCCGCGGCCAACATCGGCCGCGTAGGTGTGCAGCCGCCGTCCGGATGGAACGGTCACACCATGCAGCGGTCTTAAAAAAAGCCCGTGGCCAAAAACCAGTTCCGGCGGAATAAGTTTTTCCGCCAGCAGGCGTTGGGAGCCATAGAGATCATCGAGAATGGCATCAAGCAATCGCGCCCGCTGCTGAACACCCGCTTCAAGATTGGACCATTCCGACGCGGAAAACAACACCGGCAGTGAATCCAGATGCCAGGGGCGGTCCATTCCGGCGGGATCGCCGTACACGTTGTAGGTCACGCCGTTATCATGAATAAGTTGCCGGGCGGTTTCCCAGCGATGATGCAGTTTTTCCGGCCCCAGATCATCAAGCAAATTTAAGAACATCTGCCAATGCGGGCGTACCGCGCCAAACGGGTCCATCATTTCATCGTAAAGTCCGGGCGCGGGGGCGTAGCCTGAATACAATCGGGTGTTCGCCACCACGGACGATGAAGCAAGTTGTTCCTGTTGCAGTGTCATACGCCTTTTATTTCCATTCCATCAGCCCGTCATTGTAGCTGTGACAAAGTATGAGCATATTTAACTTCCGCCTGACTCCTGAATTCTCATATACAGCGCCGCAAATCCAGTGTAAACGGAAACTCCAGCGAAGGCTCCACTTTCTTCGGGTGGATTCGTCCCGGCGTATGGCCGAACTTTACAAAGCGGGCCATGCGGCGCGATTCCGCTTCAAAGGCGTTCACCGGAAATTGATCAAAGGAGCGACCTCCCGGATGCGATACATGATAGGTACATCCCGCCACCGCCCGATCATTCCAGGTATCGACAACATCAAATACCAGCGGCGTATGTACGCCGATGGTCGGATGCAGACATGCCGCCGGCTGCCAGGCTCTATAACGCACGCCGACGACAAATTCACCATTACGCCCGGTTGGATTCAGCGGTACAAGTATGCCGTTGACCGCGATCTGATGCCGGGTGTTAATCATTGCGGATATTTTAATCTGCAGGCGTTCAACTGACGAATCAACAAAACGCACGGTTCCGCCACCCGCCGGTTCTTCACCCAGCACATTCCATGGTTCAATGGCCTGCCGGAATTCTAGCTTCATGCCGCCCGCGGCAATGGAATCTATTTCGCCCAGCAGGGGAAAGCGAAATTCAAAATGCGGCGCAAACCACTCCGGCTTGAGACCGGAGCCATGCGCCGTCAAATCGTGCAGCACATCGTTGAAATCAGCGGTCACATAATGCGGCAGCATAAAGCGGTCGTGCAGTTCCGTGCCCCATCGCACCAGCGGCTTTTCATAAGGTGTTGTCCAGAATTGGGCGATCAGAGTACGCAACAGCAACTGCTGCGTAAGCGACATACGGGCGTGCGGCGGCATTTCAAAACCACGAAACTCCACCAGCCCCAACCGTCCGCCGGCGGAATCCGGAGAATAGAGTTTATCAATGCAAAATTCCGCGCGATGAGTGTTGCCGGTAAGATCAATAAGCAGATTTCTCAATACGCGATCCACCAGCCATGGCGGCGTTTGAACGCCTTGCCGGCGCGCAATTTCTTTGAGGGCGATTTCCAGTTCATAAATCATTTCCGGGCGGCCTTCATCCGCCCGCGGTGCCTGACTCGTGGGGCCGATGAACAAGCCCGAAAACAGATACGACAGCGATGGATGATTATGCCAGTACGCCACCAGGCTTTTAAGCAGATCCGGGCGGCGAAAAAAAGGCGAATCGCCCGGGGTGTCTCCGCCGATGACAATATGGTTTCCGCCACCGGTGCCCGAATGCCGCCCATCCAACATGAACTTCTCAGTGCCCAGGCGGGAGAAATGGGCGTCTTCATAAAGCCCCGTGGTCACGCTGACCGCTTCATCCCAGGAGTGTACCGGCTGCACGTTGACTTCAATAACGCCCGGATCAGGTGTTACCTTAATATGCTTTATTCGCGGATCGTGCGGTGGGCTGTAGCCTTCCATAATCACCGGCGTGCTCATTTCCGCGGCAGTTTCTTCAATGCGGGCGACGAGATCAAGATAATCTTCAATGTATCGCACCGGCGGCATGAAGATGTGCAGCGTGCCATTACGCGGCTCCACGCATATTGCCGTGCGCACCACATGCGGCGCGGATTGCCCCAACTGGGGTTTCCATAATGGATTTTCCCGTATCCGTCGGCGATATTCTTCCAGCGCCGGCGCAATGCCTTCTTCTGCCTTTTTCCAATCCTGTTCTTGAAATGACACCGGTCTAATCGGTGACGCCTGCGGATTGCGCCGATAGCGCTGGCCGCCGTGAACATCGGGCAGTTCGGATAATGGCTCCATCGGATCACGCGGATAGATATGTGGATATTGTGCATCCGCCACCCAGGGCAACGAGTCCAATGGCAGTCGCAACCCCATGGGCGAATCGCCGGGAATCAGATACAGCCGCTCTGGCCGCAAAAACCATGCACCGGTTTGCCAGATACCCTCCCCCGGATCACCGATGGGCCGCAATGGCAGAACGTATCCGATCACTTTGTCGAGCCCCTGTTCAAATACTTTGGCCAGGCGCAGCCGGTCTTCTTCATTTTTGAGATTGTTCTTAAATGGATCAACATTCACCGGCAATCGCCGCTCTTTCCACAGGTAATACCAGACATCTTCAAAGCCCGGAATCGCGTGGCCGAAGGAGACATCCCCGTTGAGCCGATCCGTTAAATTGCTTAAAAAAGTTCGGGCCGTCTGGTCGGTATGATGCTGTGGATTACCGGCATCGGCGAATAGTGTCGGATCGTTCCATATCGGGTGCCCGTCCTTACGCCAGTAACACGCCAACGCCCAGCGTGGCAGAGATTCGCCGGGATACCATTTGCCGATGCCGCAATGCAGCAATCCACCCGGGGCGAACCGCTGCCGCAATCTTGTAATCAATTGCCCGGCCAATTCCCGTTTTTGCGTTCCCAACGCGGTGGTGTTCCATTCCGGCGCGTCAACCGCATCAATGGAAACAAACGTTGGCTCACCACCCATGGTCAGGCGCACATCCTGCTGGCGCAACATGGCGTCCACCTTGTGGCCCAATGCGTCAATTTCCCGCCATTGTTCATCGGTGTACGGTTTAGTCACGCGTGGGTCCTCACGCACGCGGCGTACCGACATGCTGAATGCAAATTCCGCTTCGCACTTATCCACCGCTCCGGTAATCGGCGCTGCGGAAGATGGTTCCGCCGTACAGGCCAATGGAATGTGCCCTTCACCGGTAAACAGGCCGCTGGTGGCATCAAGTCCAACCCAGCCCGCACCGGGCAGAAAAACCTCTACCCAGGCGTGCAGATCGGTAAAATCTTTTTCCGGGCCGGAGGGGCCATCCAATGATTTCACATCGGCGGTTAATTGAATCAGATAACCTGATACAAAGCGCGCGGCCAAGCCGCAATGCCGCAATAAATTCACCAGCAGCCACGCGAAATCCCGGCATGATCCGGTGCCGGTTGTCAATGTTTCTTCCGCCGTCTGAACGCCCGGCTCCAGCCGGATCAGATATTTGAGCAGATGGTTTATTTTGGCGTTTATTTCAACGAGATAATCCGCGGTACGCAGGTCTTTGCGGCGGCACGATTTTATCAGTTCCGTCAGCAGAGGACCGGGTTTGGCAGCCGCAAGGTAGGGTGCCAGTTCATGTTTCAGCATCGGGTCATAGGCAAAGGGATACTTTTCCGCTTCCGGCTCGAGAAAAAAATCGAAGGGGTTGATCACGGTCATTTCCGCAACCAGGTCCACTTCCACTTTGAATTCCCGTGCCGGCTCCGGAAATACCAAGCGTGCCTGATAATTTGCATACGGATCCTGCTGCCAATTAACAAAGTGCTTCGCCGGAAGGACCTGCATGGAATAGGCACGAATGGGCGTACGGGTATGCGGTGCCGGTCGCAGGCGTACCACCTGTGGTGATAAGGTGATCAGCCGGTCATAGCGATAATGGGTAACATGATTCAGGGCGACAAGTATGGCCATGGGTTAAAAACTCCGGGCGCAATAAGACATTTCCTCACTTCAAATTAAGCCGCCAGTCTGCGCAATCCGCATTTTTCCGCAAAGCGTCGGGGGCCGCATCTATTCATAGCGCAGACCATCGCACCAATTGGCGTGATCACGAACATGAAATCTTTGCCCCCTGCTGTTGTTGCTGCTGCTGCTGTACCTGCTCTTCAAGAATCCATGGCACCACACCGCCGCGCCCGGTAGTGCCGAAAACGGGCACATTTAGGGGATCCGTTCTTTCCCCCACAAGGTTGCCGGAAATCTCCGGTAGGTCCATGGTATGCACTGCCACTTTCATGGTTTCCGAGGCGTTTCCGCGATATACCCCTTTATGCGGGGGAACATCATTGTAGTGTCGGCCTACCGCCATTTTTACGAAATTATCCTTCACTTCGCAGTTGTTGGTGGGGTCATAGCCAATCCAGCCGACGCTGGGGAAATACAGCTCACACCAAGCGTGGGTCTGGGCCGCCCCGCGGAACTGCTGATTACCGGCGTGGATAAATCCGCTGACATACCGTGCGGGGATGTTCAATTTGCGGGCCAGGCCGATCATCAGATGGGTAAAATCCTGACATACGCCGCGCTTGTGCTCCAGCACCTCCGCAATGGCGCTCAAGGCGCTGGTGATTCCTTTTTCATACACAAAATCGTCATTGATTTTGTCCATGATATTCAGCGCCACGCGTGCCAGCGATTCGTGCCCACGCGGCTTGAGCGAATTCGCCAACTCGGTCAGCGCTGGACAATCCACCACGGGATATTCCAGCCGCAGCATATCAAAAAGGGTATGATCGGTAGGCGGGGGTAGCGGCCACATATCTTCCGGATGCCGTAATATACGTTCGCGGCCATAAGTTTGTACGACACTGGTGGCGGAAATTTTAACATTACGGTGTAAATTGTTGATGGCGAAAGTATGGACCGTGTTGCCCAACCAATCAAAATAGCTGTGAACCTGCGCGGCCGGACCGACCCCCAGAATAAATGACAGGCGGTGTTGCAGTCGCTCCTGCCGCGGGGCCATGCGTAATTCCATGACGGTTTCACTGATTAACGTGGAATAATCCAGTTCCGTAATATGACTGACCTGAACCAGCATTCACCATACTCCAAAATACCGCACCTGTCGCGCCGTCAATACACCGGCTTCTACCGCCCCGCTCGGATGACACCCGATTATCCCATCGCCATTTCCATTTGTGACGCCTGTTCGCCCGACCGCATGAGCCATTGATCCTGCACCGCGATGGAGGCATCCGCGGCAGAATTGCGTACCTGATCAAGAAACGCCAGTAAGCCCCTGTCTTGCGTCGGGGCGGCTCGGGAATATTGCAACTCGGCAAAAAGCCGGCCCAACCGGCGCTGCGCATCGCGCCCGGCGTCGGCGGCCAGAACCGCACGAATGCGATCCACGGCTTGCAACGCATGATGGACGGAAAAATGCACGCTGCGTGGAAAAGTTGGTTCAAATAAAATAAAGCTGGCCACCAGCGCCGGATCAATTTCGCCGACATTGGCTCGGCTGTATGCTTCAATGGCCCCGCAGGCCCGCAGTACCGCCATCCACTGAATTACACGCCGCGCGGGATCGCCGGACGTATCCATGCGCTGCAAGGTCTGAAACTTAGTCAGTAAAATCCGGCAAGTCATGTCAGCGCGTTCCAGATACTTTGACAATTGGATAAACAGCCACACCTGCCCATGATCAATGGTTTGATCGGCCAAGCCTTGTAAGAGCAGGGAACCGGTCATCACATGCCGGAAGAATTCCTGCGGCGAATCGTCAAATTGAACCATGGCGTCATCCGTCCGCAACGACCAGTACAGTGTATTAAGCTGTTCCCACATTTCATTGGAGATGCTTTCCCGGATGGAGCGGGCGTTTTCACGGGCCTTGGTCAAACAGCTCATCAAACTGATGGGGTTGGATGGATCCAAGGCCATATATTTGGCCACGCCCAACAGTGCCTGCATAGGGCTTAACATTACCCACATCTTTTGAGGTAAGATGGTCGATAGGAAGTATTGTTTTACAAGGATGGATAAACAATGTCGATGGATCGGCACAGTTGGGCGGAAGGGCATTTCGGA
>JBMFGW010000099.1:0-14511 GCA_049977145.1 Phycisphaerae bacterium | reverse complement strand
CGACAGATACGCCGCAGGTGCCGCCAATTTCCGGGAGCTGGTATTGGTTGCCATTTTGGGTTGTTCTGGCATCCGCTATATTGGCGGCTCTGGTAGCGCTGTTTGTAGGCCAGTGAGCCAGCACCGCAAGCCGATGGCCGCGATTCAGGTTTCCGCTGGTGGCCATGCATGGAAGAATTTGGCCGCTGGTATAAGAGGTTATCACCACCGGCAGTCGTTGCTGACGTTGTAGCGGGTTGGCATTAGTTTCTTTATGGATGTCCTTTGTGGTGTTGCTAAACAAGGCCAAATGGTATAATGCCGTCAACAGGGGCTTGGGATACCCGGATTTAGTGATTGTAACTCCAACGGTGGTGACGCATGAACAAAAAGAAGAATAAAACCTTTGATTGCGTGTCATTCAAACACAAGGCACAATCTCATATTTACAAAGATATTGCGCCACTAAGTGCGCGTGATCAGGCGGCCTATTTTGAGTCACTGGCGACGCATGGAAGGCTTGGCCGTTGGTGGAAATCGGTGCGCCGGAAGCGACGGCCCCCAAGGCTGGGGGAGCGCAACGGTGCCGGGCCGCTGCGGCAGGATATCGAAGCGCAGGCGGGAAAACTCAATAGTAAAGCGGTGCGCTTTTAGGGGTCGCAGCGCCGGCGGATATTCCGGGCCTGATGGCCCAAAGCCAATTATTTGTCTTGCCCTCCATTTATGAGCCGCACGGAATTGTGGTTACGGAAGCCATGGCGGTGGGCACGCCGGTCATCACCGGTGATTGCTGCGGCGCGGCGCGGGATCTGGTGCGGCAGGGCCGCACAGGGTGGTTGTTTAAGACCGGTGATGCGGCCAGCCTGGGAATGGTGCTGGCACAAGCCACCCGTGACGCCGGGCAGTTGGCGGAAATGCGTGGCGTGTGCAGGGAAGAGTTTCGGAAGTGGTATAACCAATACGGGCCGGTGCAAGTGGTGCCCCGGGTTGCGGCAGACCTGATCGCAGCGCCGACAGATACGCCGCAGGTGCCGCCAATTTCCGGGAGCTGGTATTGGTTGCCATTTTGGGTTGTTCTGGCATCCGCTGTATTGGCGGCGCTGGCCGCATTGTTCATGGACCAGTGACAGCGCCGGTGATTAACGAACGGAAAGCGTTTGTCTATCCACAGGCTCACACGAATAGCCACAGAGGCGGGCTACAACCACGTTTAATATATCATTCTCTGGGTTCTATGTGGCTCTGGTAGCTACATGGACAGCCTGGTTACGCCATCGACGAGGCGCGGACACCCGAAGTTAATGAGCAACGCACGCTTCAGGCCCGTTGATCGCAGGTATGATAAGGTCTGCGCCCTGGCAACATCGGGCGTGCGGGCAAGCGATTTTAGCTCCACCACCACTTCATCGGCTACCAGCATATCAATCCGCTGTCCCTTAATTGCGACTCCTTTGTATACGACATCCCGTTCCACCTGTCGCTGCGCCGGTATTCCGCGAAGGGACAGTTCGTGGCATTGCGCTTCCTCGTATATCGACTCCAGAAGTCCCGGCCCAAGGTGGCGATGTACCTCAATGGCGGCGGCAATTATTTTCCCGGTTACATCATCCATTTATATATCTCTCTGTGTCCTCTGTGTGCTCTGTGGCTCTACCCCCAGGCGGGTTCGCACGATTTCAACGTACTGCTTGGCCTGCCTTGACAAGTTGAAATACTCCAGTGCCCTCTTCCGCCCCGCAGCCCCCAGCGCCGCCCACTTTTCCCGCTCGCCCAGCGCCCGCAGCAGCCCGGCCTTAAATCCCTCCACCGTCGGCTCATGCACATGCCAACCGGTTACGCCATCCAGCACCGTTTCCGCCGGCCCGCCCAGGGCGTGTACCAGCACCGGCTTGCCCATCATCATCGCTTCCACTACGGACAGCCCAAATGATTCCGCCCCTGCATAGGCGCTAATTACCAGATCAACAGCCCCATAATACCGCTCCGGGTCGGGCACATTTCCGTTCAGGTGCAGCCGTTCCACCACGCCCATACGTCCCGCCACCGCCCGCAATTCATTCGCGAAGCCTCCTTCAGCAGGCCCGCCCAGCAGCAGCAGATGCACGTTAGAGTACGCGGTCGGTAGCTGCGCCATGGTTTGTAAAATCAGGCCTTGCCCTTTGGCTGGTCTTATTCGGCCAAAGATGCCCAGCACAATCGCATCTGCCGGAATTCCAAGCCGTTCCCGGTCAATAAAATCCTTCCTGTCAGGATCAAAACGCTGCGCGTCCGCCCCAAGGTGAAGAATCGTCGGCTTGACCGGGTGATCCCCCAATGTCGCCGCGGTATACCGACTGTTGGCCATGGGCATAACATTCCAACGCCGCAGCGTATGCTGCAAAATTCGGTGATTGATTCCCAGTGGATATTTTCCCATAACATTGGGCATCTCCCAGATGCAGGCAATGCCCGCATCGTGCGCCGCCATGGCCGCCAACGGCATTAAGTTGGGCCACAAAACATGGACGGCCTGTGCCCCAACCTCGCGTAATGAATCGGCTAATTTCGGGCGTATTGCGGCGACGGTACCGCGAGACCGCAAATACAATTTCATTTTACTTAATAACCCGCCGCGCAGTGTTGGCAGCGGATCAACATTTAATACCCCAACGGCAAATCCAAGGCTCCGCATGGATTGCACGAAGGGGCCGTCCGTCAGTGCTATGATCATCGGCTCAATGCCCAGCGGGCGCACGGCACCAGCCAACCCGCGCACCGCCTGCGCCACGCCGAGTATCTCATCACCGGCCACCAGCCACGCCACGCGAATGGACGGTGCCGTGGCTATTGCCACCGCCGACGCTCGCCTTTCCTGGCTTGGTAACGAGGCCGCCGGGGCGTCCAAATGCCGACGGACAGCGTCCTCCAGTGCCTGGGCGTAGCGATCCAGAGTGAATTCCGCGGACTTGACGGCGGCGCAGCGCGAAAGCTCCGGCAACAGCGACCTGTTCTGATCCACGCGTGCTACCGCCGCTGCCAGTGCATCGGCGTCACCGGCCGGGACAATAAAGCCATCCCGTCCTTCCGTAACCACTTCCCCACACCGCGGCGTAGCTATTACCGGCAGCCCGTGCGCCATCGCCTCAAGCTGCGTTAGCGCGAATCCGTCCGACATGGTGGGCAAGACGAAAATATCTGACTCGCGGAATAGCCTGTGGGCCTCCGCTCGGCCGACCTTGCCCAGTATGTGGACGTTGCTTGGAGCCGACTTCAGTGCCATGTCACTCACGCCGATCGAGCCTGCCACGCTAAATTTTACACCGGGCAGGCAGCGGGCGGCATCGAACAGGTAGGGTATACCCTTGCGCAGGACAATTTGGCCCAGCCACAGCACATGCAGCGGACGGTTGGTGTTGCTGTGTATGATCGGCACAACGCCGGGCTCCGGCTCATAGGCTAGGGGAACTACGATTATCTTGCCGGCGGGCACTCCGTCAGCGACCAAGGCATCCTTGGACCATCCGGAGTTGACAAGGATGACGGGGGCGGCACGCCATTCGGCCCTGTGCCGATCGATGTACTCTGCCGCAGGTTTTCCGGGTGTCTTGGCCCAGCCCGGCCACCTCGCCATCTCCTCGGCAACTGCCCGGTGGTCGTGCATCGCGGGATCAAGTTGGTCGAGAACGGCGATGATCCCTTTGGATTTTGCAAGTTGCAGAATCTCAAGCGCTCCGGTGCTGAATGCAAAAATAAAATTCTTGTCCGGGTCGAGGCCTAGCGGCTCCAAATGCGAAGCAACTCGTGTGCCGAATGCCTGCCCGATGCGCAGGTTGTATCGCGTTGCCTCTTCCATAGTCCTCAAGCGCCGGCTGGATACGGCCTGCCGCAGCCCTTCCGAGAGACTCCATGCGTTGAAAGCATGCACCTTGGCAGGCGGAATATCTGGATGATACCGCCGCGAAACATTGCTGGCGGGAACCATGAATCGCTTGGCGACAGCGCGGATTAGGCTTGATCCGCACCAAGAATCCGTGTAGAGGCGGCACAGTTTTCCGCGAGCCTCCAGACATCTGGGGACGGCATATAATTCACGAGAACCAATTTGCGCACAAATCCAGCCGGGCTGTTCCATATTTGACGCTCCTTATCATGCGGCATCTGTACCGAATTCCTTGGAAAAAACAAGCTGCACGCACAGCGGCACCCTCAATTTAGCCGCCCTTTGCTATGGTACCGCCCCAGTCACGCCTCTGATAATTTCCCGCAGTCCCCTGCCGTAGGCATCAATGGAAAATTCCTCCACGCGTTGTCGCGCCGCGGTTCCCATGGCCAGTCGCATTTCCCTATCCTTGGCCAGCAGCGTGATACATTTGGCGTACTCATCGGGTTGATCATAAGGACGCACGAAGCCGTCGATACCCTCACGAATCAATTGGCCCCCGGCGAGAGAGGTGACAACAGGCAGGCCCGTGGCCATGGCCTCGGCCACCACGGTGGGGGATCCTTCGCAAGTCGAGGGAAAAAAGAAAACATCAAACTTCTCCATCCAACGCGCTACCTCGCCGCGCGGCACCGGCCCGATTACTTCCGCCACTCTTTTCAGCTCCGCCAATCCATAATCTGTAAGGCCCACCGGCCCGACAACCACGCAGCGAAAGATTGCGGGATCAATGTGCTTGAGCGCCTCAACCAGCCATGGGATACCCTTGCGCAAACCCACGGCTCCCACAAAACCTAATACCATAGGGCCGTTACGACCGGACCGATTCGCGGTGGTGTAGCAGTTGGCATCCATCGGATACTCAAGCAAAGAAACACGATTGGCCTCGAGGCCGACGGAACGCAGGGAATCGCCGACATACTCCGATGGGGCAACTATATGGTCCACCTCGCGGAGCAAAAGCTCCTCTGCTGCGGCCATCTTCCCCGAATCGCGTCCATCGTCGTTGGATTCCCATCGTGCCCAACGAGCCTGCTGCAGTTCTCGTTGCCGGATTACCTCCCGCAGTGGCGCGATGACCTGATCCACAACGACGCGGATCCCGCGGGACTGGAATATCTTTACGCTTTCCGGAGAGAAACACAGCACGGGGCCCATGACCAAGGTCGGGTAACCCGGATTCCCGACCAATGGACCGCGCTTCAATTCAGAGCCAGCCATTCGAGCTAGCGCCCAGCGCCCGATGGCAGTCTCCGTTGGAGACCGCTTCCACGCCAGCGGCCCAAGCAGCCCCAGCAGCGGATGGTGGAACACTGGCACCCCCGCCAGATCGGGATGACAGCGCTGTTCCATGCGGGCCGCAGAAGCCGGGCTTATCCGCCGAGCCACTGCTATTGCTGTTTTGGCCACAAATGATTGGTCATTGTACCAATCAGTGTATAGCGCGCACAGCATTGCTTGTCGATGCAGCGCCAACGGCTGGGCATAGTGCATTCGTGCGCCATCCTGAATGTAGGCTACACTTATTGGCGAGATTCCGGATTCTTTTGCCATTGTACCTGCTGATTAACTCGTCAAGCCACTCGCGTACGGCTCCGCCGCCGGAGAATAAGCGACCGGAACACGACACCAGCGATAGGCCAGATAAGCTGGTGCGATAGTGAACATGGCATTATAGCTAAATGCGTATAAATCCTGCGAAGCCAGATACACCAGGCAGACGAACAGCAACACCAGATAACCCTGAAAATCGATACGTTGCTGATATACAGCCCGCATATACACCGCGCGACACGCATAACCCAGCAAAAACCAGAAGGCGGGAAAAAGCCACCAGAATTCAATAAAAGCGTTGACAAAGCCCGTCGGGGCCATCCCCTTTGGTGTCGGAACATCCAGCGTGCGGCGGATAATGCCAAGGTAGCCGGTAACGTTCCAGACCGTCGCATAATGATATTTATCCGGAAAAAACTCGTGTGGCAAAAAAGTGATGGCAATATTCCACAGAAACTTCCCATCATCCCAATTATGCAGATATTCCACAACTTCAATCTGATTGGCACCCACCACGTACGTCCGGCCCGGCGCGTAGCGGTTCATGGGCTTCATTTCAACCATTCGCTTGGCTACCATTTCCAGTGCCTGAACTCGACCGTTGGCTTCGCCTTTGGCAATCAGTAAACGAGTAAAGGCCAAGGAACCGACAACGATGGCCACCGCTGCGCCAAGGGCCAGCAATGGAATTTTTTTAGGGCGCTTATTCAGCAGCAGAAACGGCACCAAGGCCAGCAGCGCAATACGAATGGTATCCCCGCGCTGGCCATAGGTAATAAACTGTACCACCGCTTCGGCCACCGCCACGAACAGCCAGAAGATCGCACCTGCCATGATGGCCGGGTCCAATATCAAGGCCTGAATCAGTAAAATGGCCGCCGGAACACGCATAAATGGCAGGTCCAGAATGTAACCGATGGTGCGATATTGGTGGTACGTGGCGATATAAATGACCAGTGAAATGGCCGCCATGACGGCACCGGCAACAAACAGCCGCCGCGGATCAAAGCGATATTGTGTGCTGGGTTGCCACGCCGCGGGATCAAACCGATGGCGCTTTTTCCAATAGGCCCAGCCGGCATAAAGCCCCAGCAGGGAAAGTGTGGTAATCCATTCCAGTTGAATCAGGGAACTGACAGTGGCATATTCCAACGCTGGGCTGGGATTTACCATCGGTGGCCAGCAGACAATAACAAAGGCCAGGCCGCCAACAATAATCAGCGGGCTAAATGGCTCCTGCCCGCGGCGAAGCACATAGTTGGCCAACGGAGCCAGGCTGACCACCGCAAGCACCAGGCATGATTGGAACAAATCCATCAATACTTTCCGATTGCGTACAATTCTTCAGGCGCGGATTAGTCGCCGGAGATACTCCAAGCTTATCCGCATACCATCAATAAAAACTACTTTACACCACCGCACGCCTTATGGAAAGCCTTTCGGAGGATAGCCTGCCGCACCGCAGGCTATCTGGCACAGGTTATAGGCTGCATGAAACAGGTTTCCGGTTGAAGGTTTGATCCACAGATTTCTCAGATTTTCACAGATTTCCTACGCTCTAACCCGTAACACCGTCGGCGTTAATCTGTGCGCGTCTGTGTAATCTGTGGATCGTTCCCCATCGTTTTTATCCACAGATTTCTCAGATTTTCACAGATTTTTACCAAACGATACGCCGGTGTTCCAATGATCTGGTTCCGAAGTTTATCAGCAGACCGACATGATAACCCGTCACCTTGAGATAGTTGATTAGTTGTGCCTCTTCCACAGATGAAAGTCGTGCCAAGGCCTTGGTCTCGATAATGACGGAATCGTAGCATATAAAATCCGCAATATAGGTTGATTCCAATTCCTGATTTTTGTATTTAACAGTTAGCTTGAACTCCCGACGGAACGGGATGCCCCGCGCAGCCAGTTCAATCGCTAATGACTCCTGGTACACACCCTCAAGGAAGCCACACCCCATCTCGCGATGTACTTCCATAGCTGCCCCAATAATGGCATAGGTTCTCGGATCCTGTGTCTCACTCATAAGTCGGCTCCATTCCATTAATCTCAATATCACTATTATTTTGGGGTTGTCCAGATTGTACACGCCCCACCAGAATGTGCATCACCGGATTTCCGGACTCTAACGCCCATCGTTTTTATCCACAGATTTCTCAGATTTTCACAGATTTTTTATACTGTAACCCGTAACACCGTGGGCGTTAATCTGTGCGCGTCTGTGTAATCTGTGGATGGGCCCCGTTGTTCGCTGTTCACGGCCCGCGTCTCATGCCTCCTTCATCGCGAGGAAACGCTGTTACCGGTGATCAATGCCTTATCCTTACCGTAATGCGTTACGGCTTGCGCCATATTACCCTCCGCCAGAGTTCCCGGAGCGCTGCCGATATAGATGCTCGCATCACCATTGGCCGCGCTATTTCCTGCCACCATATTGTCCCGTCCCTCCCAGAGAATTATGGCCCCGTAGTTGGCTGCGGCACCAATAATGGTATTGCCCACAATCATATTGCGTTGGCAGGGCATGTCATTGGTACGAATGCCAAAACCGCCGGTGGGTCGCAAAAAATTGTTCCGTAAATGGTTATCCGTGCAACACTCCTCCATGGAGATGCTGTGGACGTAACACCGCTCCACCACGCAGCATCGTGAACTGTTTAGCCCCACGCCGGCCCGCCCGGACGCCGTAATATGTTTGATCCGTGAGTCCATGCAACCGGTAACGGCAATGCCGCCGTAGGCAGGTGCCGGCCGCGGCTCGCGAACGATGGTAATGTCCCCAACACTCGCGTTGCGCGTGTAATAGACCATGATGCTGCAATCGGCCTTGGGGTCCGCAAAATCAATGGCAAAATTGGCCACCGTTATATTACTTGCAGGGATTCGAAGTCGCCGCAGTTGCAGATAAAGGTCCGATCCATTCTTTCCAGCAGGCGCAACATTGGCGTAATCCCGCGTTCCAATAACGGGATTTTTCAGTGTGATGGTCGTTTGGCCATCGGCGTAAATGGTATGGGCAACATCCACGTACTCACACGGTGCCAGCTCGTGGAAGTCTCGTGCCGGCAGCACACCGCCAAGGCGCTTTTCCGCCAGGCCCGTAGCGCCCCGTCCATCACAAAGAAATAAGGCCTCGCCGGGCGAAATATTAACTTGACCGGGCAGCGTAATGCTATCGTGTGTAACCGGGGCCACCGGGTAGAGCCAATGAGGATCAAATTCCGGCATTACCCATAAGGTGTCCCCTCCGCCGCTCTGACCATGAAAGTGAAAGTCCTGCACAATCACACTGCGCACGCCCTCACCCACCAGGGATACGCCAGTGCCCCGGAGAAAAAGGGCAGACGTGATACGGTAACGTCCCGCAGAAAGAAACACGCCGGTATAGTTCCCGGTCCGGGCGACATCCAGTGCCTGTTGGAGTGCAACCGTATCATCATGGATTCCGTCGCCAGTCGCGCCAACAAGTTTCGCGTCAATCATGGTCATAGCCAAACTCCACCATTCAACATTGGCTTAATTCTACACGGTCAACACAAGTTAACACCTCCTCCCGCAAGTTAAGTAACGTCGGGGCCTGATCCCTGGCGCGGCGGAGCCGCAACCAAAACGTCTTATCCACAGATTTCTCAGATTCTCACAGATTTTTACCGAGTCACCACGAGGGATTGTTTATTACAACGACACAAAGACAGAACGACGGCTAGCCACAGAGGCCACAGAGCACACAGAGAATTATGTATAACGTTGTTTTTGGTCCAACTCTGTGGCCTCGGTGGCTAATCATCGCTGGCTATTCGTCGTAAAATCTGTGGAAATCCGCGAAATCTGTGGATAAAACACTCCTAACTTCTAACTCCTGCGTACCGGCTTAATTGCCGCATCATCATTTTTACGCTATCGTAACTCGCCTTGAGAGGCTCTGATTAATTGGACCCCGATGGTTAATTCACCGCCCAAAGCCACCCCGCAATCTCTAAGCAGCCGGGCATCGCGCGGTTTTGTCTGGTTCTTTCTTCAGACGCTGGGCAGCAAGGGGGTCGCAATTGCGGCCCAGATTATTCTGGCCCGGTTGCTGTCCCCGCATGACTTTGGGCTGGTGACACTGGCATACGCCACGGCCACCATTCCCGGCGTGCTGCAGATGTCCGGCATAACGCAGATACTCGTGGCTAGACAGAAGCAATTTAGGCGCTGGCTCCCCGCCGCGTTCTGGTTTGAGTTGCTGCTGGGCGGCACCGCCGGTATCGGCATGTTGATCGCGGCCCCCATTGGCAGCGCGGTATTCCACGCCCCGATCACCGGATTGGCCATGGTGATTGCCATTGGCGCATTTATCGCGCCGCTGGCCTCCATACCCAATGCGGCCATGATGATCGACCTGCGGTTCCGCAACCTGGCGGCGGTAGGGCTGGTTTCCAATATTGGCACATCCGTGCTGTGCGTGCTGCTGGCCTGGTGGGGATTCGGGGCGTACAGCTTTGTTATTCCGATCCCGCTGGCGCGCCTGGGCAGTGCCATAGCCCTGTGGTGGATGGAGCGCCGCCATCTGCGCCCCGCGTTACGCGGCTTCACGGTGGCGCGTTGGGGAGTTCTGACGCGCGATACCGCTCTGCTTTTGGGCGGATCGCTGGCGTACAACTTAACCGGGTTGTTGTGGCGGGTCGTGTTGCGAATTTTTGAGCCGGTGGCCGCAGTGGGCGAATATTTTTTCGCCTCAATGTTGTCAAGTCAGGTGGGGCAGTTGTTATCGCAGAATCTTTCCTCGGTGCTGTTTCCATCGCTTAGTAAACTGCAAGATCAGCCGCAGCGGCAGCGGACCGCATTCTATCGCGCCAGCAGTATAATTCTGCTGGTGGCGGTGCCGCTTTGTTTCATGGAAGCGTTTCTTGCGCGGCCACTGGTGAGTCTTATATTTCCAGCCAAATGGCTGCCCGCCGTGCCGGCATTGCAGTTGCTGGCACTGGCCAGCATTTTTAGCGCTTTAGCCAGTACGCTCGGCAACCTCATGCAGGCACAACGCCGCTACAAATTAAATCTTGTTTTCTCCTTGACGGCGTTGGTGGGGTTGCTGCCTTTGGCGGTTTTTGGAACTTGGAAGTTTGGGATTACCGGCATGGCCGGGGCGATGCTGCTGCAGGGTGCCGTCTCCGTTCCAATCGGTATGGCTCTGGCCGCTGGCCAGGGTGGAAAAATTGACTGGTTTGGCCCGATCCGTGTTTTGGCTCCGACATTAACCGCCGGCGGTGCAGCGGGGGCGCTGGCCTGGGGCCTTATGCGGCTGTGGCCAGCCACGCGGACCTCATATCCGCTGGATATTGTCGGATTCTCGGCCATTTTCATCCCGGCGTACTTGGGGGGCGCACGGATGCTGTGTCCGGAGGCGATGCGGGAACTATTCCAGCGACTGGCTGACCTGCGTCGATCTAACGAACAATGCGGTAGGAAGGGCGACGACTGAAACGCCAGTAGCGGCGGATTCTTCACCGTGGTGCCCTCCATTCTTGGAGACTTTGAATGAATGATAAATTTAAGGCCACACTGGTGATCACCACGCGCAACCGCGTGGACGAATTGCGCAACGCCATTGCGTCCGCGCTGGCACAGACGATTCCACTGGAGATTATCGTTCTGGACGACGCCTCAACGGACGGGACCGCCGAGGCTGTGCGATCAGAATTTCCCGAGGCAATCCTTGTGGTGGAATCCGAGCGGCAGGGCTATATCCGCCTGCGCAACAAGGGCGCTGCGATGGCAAAATCTCCAATTATAATATCCATCGATGATGATGCGGTATTTACCACGCCGCGGATTGTTGAGCAAACACTGGCGGAATTTGATAACCCGCGCGTCGGAGCGGTGGCAATTCCGTTTGTTAATGTCAATACTTCCCCCGAAGTCAAACAGCGGGCACCGGACGAAAAAGAGCTTTACGTTATAAATATGTACATCGGCACCGCCCACGCCCTGCGGCGGGATATATTTCTTCGCTTGGGCGGATACCGGGAATTTTTTGAACACCAGGGCGAAGAGCCTGACTATTGCATCCGCATGCTCGACGCGGGCTACATTGTTCGCCTTGGCCGGGAGGACGTGATCCACCACTTGGCTTCGCCCAAACGGGATCTGTCTCGAATGCACTTTTACGGAACCCGCAACAGCGTGTTGTTGGTGTGGTGCAACTTTCCAACGCCATGGGTTTACTGGCGAATGCTGCGCACCATTCTAGGAAATCTGTTGTATGCCGCCCGGATCGGCGCTGTGGGAATTAAATCAAGTGCCGTGCTCGCCGGATTGCGCGATTGCGTACGGTTTCGCGCCCAGCGCCACCCCATTCGCCCCGCTACCTACCATCTGCTGACCCAGATCAGCGGCGGCCCGATGCGGTTGGAGGATGTGGAAAAAGCTCTTCCGCCACTGGACATCGTCTCCCAAGCGGCCCGGAGCTGACGCCATGGTACTTGCCCGGTTGGGCTTCTAAGTCTGCGCGCGGGCCAAAAGAAGAACAACATTGGGTTCATCGGGAGGGCCTGACTCCAGCACGTGAAGCGGTGCCCCCGATCGCCTGATGTCCGCCAGAAAGGCCTCCGCGCTATAGGGCTTATGTAGTTCAACCAGCAGGTAACGCACCCGGTTAATCCATTCCGCGCAGTTGGCAAAAATTTCCTGCTCCGCCCCTTCCACATCGCACTTGAGAATATCGATTTCTCCCGCCAATCCGGCGGCTTGGGCAATTTGCGGGATGGTCATGGCGGCGATGTGGTTCGGCCGGTCTGTGGAAGCCTCCACCATCTTGTACGCCCATTCGCCACCGGCGTGCGAAAGATCAACCAGGCGAGTCGACCCGGCAACGCAGCCCTCGATGAGCGTGACCGCGGACTGCCGCCCGGAAAGGTGGATATTTTCGCGGCATGTCTGCATGTTGCCCGGATCAGGCTCTACCGCTGCGATGCGGGCGTCCGGGAAGTTCTGCAAGGCGAACCGGGTAAATAGCCCGATATTGGCTCCGAGATCGAAAATAGCACGCACCTCCCCGCGGACATAGCGCAGCAGAATGTCGTATTCACCGTCCACGAAAATTTCCCGGCACACCAGATAATCCGTAGTGTGCCGGCGCAACACCACTGGTTTGCCGGCCCCGCGGACCCTAAGGCGCACCAGCCTTTTGTCGCCGCCAGGTTCCCCCGCAGCGCCGCCGGGAACTAAACTGCCCTGGATGTGCATCAGGCTGAACCGCAGCCATGATGCGGGGGAACTAAAATATTGGCGAAATCGCCAAAATTGCTTAATTTTATGCCGCAGTCCCAAAGGGCACCTCCGCCGGGCGGGTGTAAAACCAGTCTTGCCGCCCTTATAATAATGGATATTATCAGCGCCGCTTGGCGTCGTAAACGGCGACAGGGTCGTGATAAAGTATTCTCATAGGTATCAGCGGAAACGGCGTGGAAGGAAATTATGGCAATAGATCATGGAACCGAGACTGGAAATGGTTTGACAATTGTAATTCCCGCATATCGCTGCGCCCGATATCTATCGGCCACCGTCCGAAGCGCTCTGGCCTGCGGTGGTGCCCAAATTATTATTTCAGAAGATGCCGGCGGAGATGACACGCTTGCCGTGGCGCGGCAAATGCGCGACCAAAATCCGGAGCGTATTACCTTAATTGAAAATCCTAAAAATCTTGGTATGACCGGCAACTGGCGCAGCGCCTTTGGCCGTGTGGGCACACCCTGGGTGCTGAAACTTGATGGTGATGATCTGATTAACCCGGCCTATGTGGCGGCGGCAATGGCGTTCGTTCGGACCCGCCCCGATATTGGCGTACTGGCCGGGAGAATTGAAAACATCGGTGCTGATGATTATCTGGAAGCAGCGCCAGCCGCGTCCGGGCCAGTGCCAGCGGAAGCGTTTGACACGTTTGAGGGAGTGGCGGCGCTACAATTGTGCCTGCGTTGGCTGCCGGTGCCGTGCTCCTCAAGCATGATTTTTCGCATGGCGGTTTACCGACAGGTGGGCGGCTTCGATGCGTTGCTGGGCGATTGGGGGCCGGATCGGGAAATTTGGTTCCGCATTTCCCGCGTGGCTCCCGTAGCGATGTGTAACCGCCCGGCGGTTTATTACCGCACACTGCCCACCAGCATCACGGCCGCGACCGGGCGGGCGGATCGGCAGTGCTATGGGTACAGCCGTATGTTGCACATTGCGGCGGAGCAGTGGCACGAGCCTGAAGCCCGAAAACTTTTGCGTCTGGCGTTTATCCACGCCAGCGGGTCGTTCGTGAAATCGGCGTGGCGGGCCGTGCGCCGCGGGCGAGCCGAAGAGGTTCCGGGCCGGATAGCGCATGGCGCTGCCGATCTTTACCGGGCGGTGGCACCGCGACGGCAGCACGATTTTAACGGATGTCAGAGCTGAAGGTCGAATGGTATTTCGTTGCGGTTGGCAATCATGGCTTGATATAACCGCTCCAGTTTTTCAGCCGTCGCTTCCCAGGTGAACCGCTCCCGCACCAATTCCGGGCCATTGCGGGCCATTGAGGCTCGCATGGTGGCATCGGCAAGCAAGTCGGCAACATGCCGCACAAACGCGGCCATGTCCCCATCGCGCACAACCACACCGGTATGGAACCGTTCCACCTCGTCAAAATTACACTCACGCGTGATCACCACCGGCAGACGGGCGGCCATGGCTTCGGTAATGGCCATGGAAAATCCTTCCTGATGCGATGGCAATATGAAAACATCCGCATCCACCAGGGCACTCCACTTCGCCTTGCCGGAAAGTTGCCCGGCCAATAAAACCGCGTTTTGTAAATTGTGCTGCTGGATTAGCTCCCTGATCTGCGCCAGGTACGCCGGGTCGCCAGTCCCCGCAATTACCAGCAGCAATTCAGGATGCTCCCTAAGCACCGCGGGCCAGAGCGGCAACAGGCGATCCAGCCCTTTTTTGGGATGGATGCGACTTAGGAACAACGCGATAGGACGGTTAATGTCGCCCAGCGTGCTTTTCATTTCCTGCCGCCATTGGCCGCGGGGCGGTAAGTTCTCAAGTGCGGC
>JBMFGW010000098.1:0-14759 GCA_049977145.1 Phycisphaerae bacterium | reverse complement strand
GGGGTGGATAAGGGCGATACGACGCGAAGAAGTGAATGATTTCGACCACCGAGCTTTGCAGAAACTGTCACAGGCCCACACCAAACTTTATCATGGAAATTCAGTTGATTTTGTCCTGGGGGGAGGGCATAATTTGTTTTCATGGTCAGGCTCGTTGTGCATTTGACAGGCCAGAGGGCGTGAACAGTTACGAAGTTTGGATTAGACGTGTTTTAGAACTAAGGATATTCCATGAAAAATAAAATTTGGCGGTGCTCGGCTTTCATCCTGATAAATGCACTGGCGTTCGTCGCACTTGCAATGGTGGCAACAGGGCACGCAATGGCCGCTGCGCCTACGAGAATTTCCTGCGTGGGTGACAGCATCACCGCCGGAGCCGGTGTTCCCGCTTCAACAGCGTGGCCGATGGTTTTGCAGCACCTCTTGGGAAAAAAGTACAAGGTTAAAAACTTTGGCGTCAGTGGAACGACGATGCTCAAACATAGTGATTACACGTACTGGGGTACGCCGCAATTTAAGCAGGCCCAGGCTTTTAAGCCCAATGTGGTCATTATTATGCTGGGAACCAATGACACCAAGCCGTGGAACTGGAAAAACGCCAAGGAGTTTCCAGCGGACTACAAGGCCATGGTGCGCCGATTTGAATCGCTGCCTTCCAAGCCGCAAATATTCGTGTGTTTGCCGCCGCCGGTAATTCGCGGCGGTAATTATGGTATCAATGAAGAGAATTTGTTTTTCGGTGTCATTCCCGACATTCTAAGAGTGGCCAAGGATTTACACCTGCCGGTGATCAATATCCATTATTGGATGTTGGGCCAACCGGGTCTGTTGCAGGGGGACGGCGTACATCCGAATGTGCAGGGACAGGCCTTCCTGGCGAAGGTAATCGCGGCCAAGCTCAAAAAGGTTTGGGGAACGATCAAATGAGGTGATTACCTATGTTCGTCCTTTTTTTACAGGCGACGCAAAATTTGGCGTGGTCAGGAAAATACCATAGAGGATACCCATGACAACACACAAGGCAAAGCCGTAATGTGGGAGTGTGTGTGGGAGTGTGTCTGTGTGTCTGGCGGCGAACGGTTACAAGGAGTTTTAGATGTGTAGAAATCTTACGCGGCGAAATTTTATTAAAACCTGCAGCACCGCGGCGGCGGCTACCATGGTGGGCGCGCCAGCGGGAGAAGCGGCGGTTATGGCCAAGCGTCATGCGGCCACAAAACCCGTGTCTATTTTCCTTGACACGGACGTAGTGGCCGATCCCGGTGATCCCATAGCCATCGCGCTGCTGCAGGGCCTTGCCGATCTTGGTGAAGCCCGGATTTTGGCGATAACCTGTGTGACATCCAACCCCTACGCGGCCGGATGCGTGGACGCGATCGACCGTTTTTATGGCAGGCCGAACATTCCCATTGGACAACTTAAGAATAAAATCCTTGAAAATGACTCACTGTATTCACGAATCATAGCACGGAAGTATCCGAATCGTTATCCCGACGGAACGGCCCATGTTCCCGACGCCGTGACCATTTTTAGACAGGTTGTTTCCCGGCAGCCCGACCACAGCGTCGTCATAGCCGGTATCGGCCCATTTACCAATTTACGGGACTATCTTCAATCACCTCCCGATCAATATAGCCCACTCAATGGCCGCGATCTGATTGCTGGAAAGGTCAAGCTGCTTTCCCAGATGGCCGGCAAGTTTCCCAGTGGAAGCAATGAATTCAACATCGCGCAGGATCCGGAAGCGGCACAGTATGTAACGGAACATTGGCCCACGCCCATCATGTTCAGCGGATTCGAGATTGGAGCGGGCATCATAACCGGCGGCGACATCAAAACCGGTCCGGTGCATGACGCGCTGCGCCATTTTTACGGCAATACCACCAGGCCGGCGTGGGATGAGACGGCGGTTCTATTCGCCGTGCGGGGTGCCCGCAATTACTGGAATGTCAAGACCAACGGCTATGTTCAGATTATCGTCAATACGTCCGGTACGATCTGGCATCCTTTGCCACACCGAGGCCAGGGGTATCTGATACGGAAAATGCCGGACCAGGAACTCGGAAAGATCATTATGGGCATTGAAGCGGTAGCCGGCAGGCACGCCAGCCGGGTACCGTGAAATGGAGAAGTGGGCGCAACTGGGTATCTGGCGATACGTGTTGCGATGCTTAGGTTCTGCGCACGTATAACTCCGCCGCATTCACAGAGTCCCGATCACAATCGGGATGCAACCCGCGGCGTCTGGCTGGTGTGGCAGTGGAAAACCCCGAAGTCAATCATGCACCGGCCCCTACCGATTTCCTGTCCTCGCGTCATGCATCTGTGATTGAAAGTGATAATCGCCGGATTCCAGAGAATAAATAGCGCGGCCATTTACAAACGCCACAAATTTGATCCAGGGCCGATTGATGATGGCGTGGCCATCAAGCGTGACCGATGTTGCCTGCGCCGCGGGAATTTCCACGCTGGCAAAACTGTTGGGGGGAATTCTGACGTGCCAGGCGAATATGTGGTCGGGCGTGATTTTCCAGTTGCTGACAATTTTCCCGTAAGGCGAACGGTGCCAGGCCTGAACCCAGGTCAGACCGCGCGGTGTCCGCGGGCGCATCACGATATAGTGGAAACCGGGATCACGCGGATCGCTTTGAATTCCGGCGATGTCCTCAAAAAACCAGGAAAGCAGGTCGTCAATAAGCATCGGATGATCCTGTGAATTCATCGCCGGATCGGCAGTGTTGCTGTTCCAGAGTTCCCAGACGGTTGTGGCGCCGTGGCGGACCATGTACCCCCAGCCGGGATAGGTGGTCTTGTTGAGCATGTTCCAGGCGACTTGGGTGTGCCCGATCTGCGTGAGCGTATGGAACAGCCACTGGTCGCCGATGATGCCGCCACCGACATGGCCACGCTGCACCACATCAATGCGGTATAAGAGCTGCCGAATGACATCGGCGCGCCGCGCCGTGGGTACGATGCCGGCGTCCAGGGGCAGGATTGCCGATGTATCCGAGCCATTGGCGTAATAGTGTCCCCTGGCATTCCACAGGTGTTTATTAAAACCGGCATAAAGCCTGTGCGCCTCGGAAAGCCAAAACCTCTGATCTACGGGCTTCCCCAGCAGGTGGGCATACCAGGCCATTTCTTTCAAATCCTGATACAGCGTAACAGTGGCCAGCAGCGATCCGGGCGTGATGCGTCCCGGGTCGGTGGTAAGAATACGATGCGGGGACCGCGGCGGCGGGCACCAATCACCATACGTGTCCATGGAGGAAATGCCATGATGGACAAAACCGAGTTCAAGATTCATCCATTTTTTCTGCGCCGCATAATGCTCGCGGATAACGGCAAGGCCGCCGTATTGCCGATAAATGTTCCCGGGTAAAAAAATAAAGGTGATCGGCCATGTGACATCATTGTTGTACACCTTCCAGTACGGCGGGTCCACATCGGAGATCGAGCCGTCCGGTCGTTGACCGTCCTGTATGTCCCAGAGCCATTTTTTGTAGAATAATTCGCTGCTGAAAAGAAAGGCCACTCCCATCGCCTGTTCGGAGCGGTTGCCAAGCCAGCCCTCCCGCTCATCGCGATCCGCGCAACCGGTTGGAATGGATCGAAAATTATTCATGATGTCCCAGCGACAGTTGTGAAATATCCGATTCACCAGTTCGTCGGAACACTCGAATCCACCGGTAACGGGAAGAGCGTCATGCACTTCCTGACCTTCCAGCATGGTGAGTGCGGGTGTGCCGGGATAACCGGTAAGCTCCACAAACCGGAAGCCATGCGTTGTGAAAATCGGATGCCAGGTGATAGGCCCCTTACCGTTGAGAATCAGCGTGTCGGTCTGTTTGGCGGTGCGCAGGTTGGCGACGTAAAGTTTAAGGTGCCCCTTTTTCGCGGGATTCAAATCAACGGTGTAGTGGCCATTGCGGGTGAGACTATCACCATGGCGGAGCACAATTCTGGTTCCCGCGGGGCCGTTGGGCACGACGATGCGGCACCAGCCGGCCATGTTCTGGCCCATATCAAATATCCACTTGCCGGGAGCAACTTGAGCCAGCTTCACCGGATGCAGCGTCTGCGTCACTGCAATGGGGTACTGACATTGCGCCATCAGCCGCCTGGCCGGTGAATGCACCGGAATGGCGGCCTTCCAATTCGTGTCCTGGAATCCGGTTTGGTTCCAGCCGGGCATGGACCGCAGGGCGTTATACGTTTCCCCGTTGTACTCATTGTTCATGCGGATCGGCCCGGTATCCGTCATCTTCCAGCGTTTGCCGCTGGTGATAATGGCAGTGCTGCCGTCGGTGTACGTGATATGGAGCATGAAGATCATGCGCGGGGACAGATAAAAGGAATACAAGCACACACCGCTCATGCCATACATGCGCCCATTGCCGAGAATCACGCCGACGGCATTTTTCCCCGGCTTGAGCAACGTGGTGACATTGCGGGCGACATAGTAGCATCGTTTGGGATACCAGCTTAATGCCGGAGAAAGCTGTGCCTCACTGGTACGTCGGCCATTGAAGTACATTCGGCCCAGGCCCAATCCGCTGAAATATGCCACAGCGCGGCGCACGGGCTTGGTAACATTAAATTGCTGGCGCAGATAAATAGCCGGCAAGGGATGCCGAACGCCCCTTTTTGTGGCGGGTTTCCAGCCAATCCATTGCGCATGATGCCAGGCTGCGGGAGTCAGCAATCCCTCCTGCCATTCGGCCATGGCGCTCCAACGGCTCGGTACGCCATCCTGATTCCATACCCGCACTTTCCAGAAGCAGCGCCGGCGTGACGTGAGGGCCGAACCTTCATAACGGATGCCAATGGATTGATTTGAAACCACTTTTCCCGAGTTCCAGAGATTGCCATTGTTTTTCCGCAGGAGTTGCGGTGAAGATGCTGCCAGAATCTGATAGGCGCTCTGCAACTGGCCGTGCCCATGCCAGGGCAACATCCATCCCAGGTGTGGATGAACGGAGTTGATCGCCAATGGATTTTCGCGTAACTGCGCCTGCAGATGCACCGGGGCGGAGACGGTGGCATGCCGCGCCGCGGGCGTTACACTGTTTTGGCTGCAGGAGACCAAAACACCGACGGTCAGCATAATGATAACAGCGCCACCGGTCCATCGCTTTACCAACGCAACTCGGGCATGGGAAGGAGCTTGAGAGTTGAAAGACCGCATTATTATTACTCCACCGCAAAACCTGTCAAACTTCGAATTTAGTATACGGAAAAATGTCCATACCGTCAGCACCCGCCGCGGTGTCGATGGATACGCACATAACCGACATGGAAATGGCCGGTGAATCTGGTACCGTCACATTCCGGAGGAATCAATATCATCGCCTGTCTCCGGGCGGCCATAAAAAATGCCGCGACCGTTGGTACCGACAAACACCCCGCCAAACACACGCCAGTCGCCGACCATGGTATTGGGAGCATCGCCAATGCGTTGTGTCGGCATGTCAATGCGTACCCATGTGCGTCCCTGGTCGTCCGAACGAAAGTAGCCATACCGCCCCATGATTTTTCCCTGGACAAACAACGCCGGAAAATCCGCACCGGGAGGCGCTTTGCCAAAGCAAAACATCGACGCCTCCTGCACGCCTTTGATCGCCGCGAAATCGGCCCCGCCATTACGCGAACGGTGCAGGCCCTTTTTACCGACCGACACCCATACGTCTCCGGTCTGGCCGGAACTGAAAACCTTGTGATTCCAACTGTCCGGCAGACTGTGGGAAGCGACGGCGAAGCGTGTTCCCGCATCCGTACTTACCAGCAGTTGGCGGCCATGCAGCAGGTAGACACGGTTGGGGTCCGCAGCGTCCACGGCCAGCGGTTGGTCATAAGTGAAGATATTATTGCCATGGGCGACGCCGGCCAGATTCTGGCCGCATTTTACTTTTCGCCAACTGGATCCCAAATCGTCGGAGTAATGCGGCATGCCGATCTGTGGAACCCAGAGGATTCGCCGGCCCTTGCCGGTAATGGCAACGCGTCCGCCCATAATATTTTTATAGGGCAGGCGTGGGAAGACCGTCCAGGAGTTTCCGCCGTCGAGGGAATATCCTCCGCTACCCGGTGAGTTCCAATTGGTGGTGCCGACACACACGACAAATTGTGGATCATCGGGTTTAACCGCCACGCCGGTGCGGTCCAGCCCGGCGGGAAGCCCTTTGACCCAAAGCGACCGCCGTGGCGGTGTGGTTAAGGATCGCTGATCCGCCCCCCCCTCATCGGCGGCACCGCTGAACAGACGGCACCGGCCCGAGGCGGGGGCCAGCAACGCACCAATAATACAGAGTTCCTCAATTCCACATACGTAGTTTGTCCACACCGGCTTGGCGTCTCGAATGTCGGGCGTGCGATACACGCCATACCAATCCGTCGCCCAGACCTGGTGTTGATGATGTGGATCAAAAGCCAGGCTGAAGGGATTGGAAAACCACTGCCAGTCGGCCCACCAGCCCACGGTCTGATGGCGTATCCCGGAAACATTGCACCAACTTTTTCCGCCATCGATGGAACGAAATACCGGCGTACGATTTCCCCCGCCCAACGTGGCGACGATATGATTGGAGTCGGCCGGTTCAATGGCCACGGCGCAGGCTCCACCGCCACCGGGCTTGGGCGGGGTGATATCGGTCCAGACGCCGCCGGCGAATTTTGCGACCCCGCGGCGATACGACACCACAAGCACCCCATCGGAAGCAATGACCCCTTTGCGTGGCCACAACGGCCCCCCGTCCAGACGTTTCCAGCTAACTCCGCCATCTTTACTTTGATAGATTCCGTCACCGGTGGCACCCACATACATCACACTGGACCGGGCGGGCTGACCGATGCGTTCGGAGGATGGGTCAAACAGCGCGAAAGCCAGACCTTTTCCACGTTTTTTGGGATTCGGGGCGGCCGGCGAATCCCCCCGCGGTGCCGTGCGAACATGCGACCATGTCACTGCCGCATCCCAACTTGAGAATAGTCCGTGGAGCGCCGCCGCATATACGACATGATTGCTGTTGTGCGGATCAACCGCGAGTCGCTCGCCGCATCCCTGATCACCATTGCTGCCGCCGGTCGGCGACATCGTGGTGCGTGTCCAGGTGGCACCACGGTCCGTGGATTTCATCACCATGCCCGGCGGTCTGGCCCAATCCGCGGTATATTTTCCGGTGGAGATATAGACAGTGTTGCCGGCGACGTCATTGGGATCCACCGCTATGCTGTCGACTCCATACAGGTTGGATTCTGTAAATGCGATACTGTCCAGAAGGGGAATCCAGTTTTGACCGGTCGCATCCCAGCGATAGGCTCCTCCAACGTCGGTATGGATGTATGCCAGGTCGGGAACTTTGGGATGCAGGACGATTCCGGGAATAGCTCCGCCGCCGCCCATGACGACGTTGCGCCAACGGTACGGTGCGGGGGTGATTACTCCCGCACCGCCCTCCATTGCCGCACGGGTGCCACGCGACATGATTGCGGCCATCATCCCCGCCGCGGAAAAGCCGCCGATGAAATGTCGCCGATCAATCCCGTGCGTGGACCGCCGAACGAAAGTTCCCTTTGGCGTTGTTACATCAGGCATGATCTTCATTTGTACCGGAACCTTTCCCGCCCTGCTGAGGGCATAAGTCACTACCACATCATCATTATTGTCGAGCCGCTGCCGGGCCTCGGATATCCTTGGGCCTTGGGCACCAACGCTTGCTACCATCCAAGTTTGTCGCGGAGAGCCTTGACCAAAATGCCGGCCAGGTACCGATCTTCCCGCACGCTGGGATGCCACTGCGCTCCAAAACCGTATTGACCATTTTGCAATGGAAACGCCAGAAAAAACACCTTTTTGTATCCATCGCGGTGGCATTGCTTAACGACAGTGCGGATATAGCGGCGGCACATGGATCTGGCATTCTTCTTTGGCAGCCACGCATTGGACACCATCGAACTTAGAGCGCAGATGATTGAGACACCAGGATAGTTCCGCCGAATCCGCTGGATAAACCTGACGTAGGCCGCCACCCACTTTTGTTCGTTCGGGTCGCCTCCGGCGAAATCATTGGTACCAAGATTAATCACGACAGCCTGCGGCTGCCACGCGGAAAAATTCCACTTGCTGCCGACCTGTTCCGGTAAGGTACGCCCGTAAATTGCGGGGATTGTGTTGTGGGGCCAAAGGCACTTTCCCGACCAGGCGATGCAGACATATTCCGCATGTAACCGACGCGCGGCAATGGCACCATAGGCCATATACGCATTCTCCGTCTGCGCCGAAAATTTCGCATACTGATTGACAGCTTCATTACCGAAACCCGCACTGATTGAATCGCCGATGACTTCCAGGCGTCGGTGGCTTGGTGCCACGGGAAGTACCACGCCGCCAGCGCTAAGCTCAAAGCCCAGTATCTGCGCGGTACCGAAGAGGGCCTCGCCGAGTTTTACCAGTGTGACTTCATGCGTTCCCGGCCGCAGGCCCGAAGCGACGCAATAAAGCGCCGGATGTTTTGCCAACTGCAAGCGGAAGGTGGGGTGCCCATCGACAACAATTTGCCAGTAGTCGGTATTACCACCAGCCATCTCCACGTTCGCCGCAGTTCCGCGGAACCGGATGGTGACGCTGGAGGCGGGCCACGCGCAGCGCGGCCCCTCAGGCATGGATTTGTCGAACCGGCCCACATAGAGGATATTTTTATTATAGGGCGAGACGTTCACGGGCAGCTTCGGGGCCTGGGATGGCGTAAGCGGGTCTTGATTGTTGTCCGGAGCGGCGGCGGGCAGCGCCCGCGCCGCACCCTCCGATATAGCCGCGCCAGTTGCAAACAAAATGGCAAGAAGGCAAATCAACAACTGTATTCTTAATTTATTCATTGCGGAACACCTTCTTTACCCATGCACGGCTCGTCAAGCCGTCGGACGCACCATCAACCTGACGACGGTTAATGGTTAAAAGGTAAAGTTTATCGCTTCCAAAAAGACAAACCAATAGCACACTTCACTCTTATGGCAGCGGCGACAACCGGTGGCACGGACTACATGACCTCGGACAAGCTCCCGTGCCACAATGATATTACAATGAGCTATCTAACGGCCCCGTCAATGTGGCGCGTGCCGGGCGGCATATTCCACCACGTTAGTTCCCAGAGCCACCGCGGATTTGGGCGTATATCCCGATATGCCCCAGGTGTTGGTTCCCAGAAAACCCGACGCCACATCATCCGGGGAAAACACAATCACCCACCGCTCCGCCGCTTTGATCCCCAGAAACTCCGGCGTACGTTTTACGCCATTTTTATCAATATAATAACGCCGGTACCTCAGTTTGGTGGCATTGGTCCCGCCGGGCATGGTGCCGGTGTAGATGGAACTTTTGGCCGGCAGTTTGGCCATGACCGCCTTGGGATACAGCTGCACGGCCAGGTTGGTAAAGGCATCGGTAAAATTCTGGTTGCCCCCCGCGGCATCGGCAAATAACATGCCGCCCTGATGCAAATAAGCCCGCAACGCGGCAATCTGTGCGTCCGTCAACGTGAATTTCCCCGTGCCGGTCATATCCAGGAGCGGCGTGGTATGGGCATTGAGCTGATCCGTGGTAACCATGGTCAGCTTGATTCGCGTCCGCGCCTGATTCTGCAGCAGCAGATTGAACCGCGGCCAGGCACCAGGTTCCGGATTCCAGTTCCCATTGTACTTCAGTTGTCCAACGCCAATCGCGCGGGTCGGTGCCACCGCGGGCGGCGTTATCACCAGCGAATGCAGACGATCGGCCAGATAGCCTTTGCCGGTGGCATATAAATAAAGATTCATCGGAAATTCCCAGTATTTCTTTTCGGAGAAAGCCCGGCGTTCCCACACGGCCCCCATATCATTGGGGCTGATCACCCACAGATCGCGTATGCCGTTGGAAATCGCCAGCATATTGAGATGGATTTTGTACCAGGGTTGAATGGTCAGCAGCAGACTTTTTTGCGTCAGGCGATGGAATTCATACTTGTTGTTGACCACCTCCCGGCCATATTTCATCATCGCCACTCGGAACGTAAACGAGCCGCCATCACTCGAACAAAAGACCATGCCGCCGGCGTTGATATACGCCCGCAGTTCGGCAATATCCTGCCTGGAAAACATCGGATCGCCGCTGCCGGTGATGGTCACAATGGGCGAGTTGAGCCAACTGCTCACCGGAGAGTTGAAATTGACCACCTGCCAGTTTAACGGGGCTTCGGCGGTATTGCTGACCCAGGAGGTAACATTGGCCACATCACGCTGTCGGGCATTCCACGGGCCATAAAAGCCCTTTCCATATTGCAGCTTGTTCATGAAAATCGGATTGAATCCCCGATCGAGAATCAAAAGAGCGTACGCGGTACCGGCATAAGTCCCGCCGTTATTAATAAAATTTGGCCCCCAACTCCCATCAGGCAGTTGCTGCCTGATGAGCGTCCGGGCGTAATCATTATACCAATTATGTTTACCAAAATATTGCAGCCCCGATGCCAGGCCGACACGCTCGTAGCAATACATCGTGTATTGGTCGGTCTCGGCAGGGGCAAAATGCCTATTGATCCAATGCAGGCCGGCCACAACATTCGAATCCACAACCGGTCGTGTTCCGACATTTTGCGAGCCCAGGAATTCATCGCAGATCAGCAGACTTGCCACACCGGCGGGTGTGAAGGTGGCCGCGCGCGCAGGAGGTGGTCTGACGTTGGGGCCGGGCCTTCGCGCAAAGCCTTTGTACCCCCACGTACCATTGATAAATTGTGACATGCGCCAGTGATTGGCGGCTAAAAGCCAATAGCGCGCCGGTACCGCTATCCCCGTGTGCGCCACGGCCCACATTCCCAATACCCCATACTGACTGTTGGAGTTATCCCAGAAACGCGCGATATTGGGAAACGCCCGGTCGGCAACCGCGTTGCCCCATCCATAGCTATAACCGCCGCCCTGATGCATGCTGTGCAACAAATAATTCTCATCCCACGCCAATGGGAGCCGATAGATTCTGCGCCTTGGCAGCAACGCCAGGGCATTCGCCTGGAACGACGCGGCGTAAGTGCTTTCGTGGCGATGGTCCACGATAAAGCGGAGGGCTTGCTTCATGGGAGAATTAAACATATAAATTTTGGGCAGCTTCAGGCTCTGCTCAACATCCAGCAAGGCCTCAATTACCAGCGCCGATTCGCCGAGCTTCTGCGAGTAATCGCCATTCGGTGGTATAAGGCCCGCGAAGGCCCCCTGTTCCCAAAACTTGTTGGGCTTCTGATGGGCGAGCAAATAATCCACCCCCTTCTTGATGGCCGCGACGACCTTGGCGCTGGAAACAGGCGCTTTTGCATGTGCCGTAACGGACCAAGACCAAGCCGATGTCACGACCAAGCCCGTTGCCAATCCGGATATTATTTTGCGAAACCGCATTGGTCATTTACTCCCGGCGGATGATGCTATCGGCTTCCAGCCCAAAAGGTGCGTGATGGCTTTGATGGCGACATGGGCCATGATGCGCTGCGTCTTGATACTGGGATGCCAGTCCGCACCGACCCCGTTGCTGAGGTTTTGCGGCGCGAATATCAGCACATGCACCTTGTCGTCCCCGGCGGCTTTTCGGGCGGCCACGACAGCGCGGAGATATTTAAGTAAATGTGCCTCCGGAGTGGTTTTTTTAGCCCACTGGTCGGATATCATGGGGCTGGTGGCCAAAAGTATCTGCGCTGCGGGATAATGCTTCCGAAGCCGCGCCACGAACGCGGTATAAGCCGCGGTCCATGGCTTTTCCGGTGGAACGCCCCTGGCGAAATCATTGGTTCCCAGGGCGATGATGACCACCTGGGGAATCCAACTGGAAAAATTCCAGCGGCTCAATTTTCGCGTCGGCAACGTGCGCCCGTAAATGGCCGGGATGGTATTTTTGAACGCCATGGTCTTTCCCGACCAGGCGATGCAGACCAGGGCGGCACCAAAGGCGCGGGCGGTCACCGCGCCATAGGCGTCGTATTCATCTTCCGTCACGGGTGAGAAATGCTCAAACTGGTTGGCGGCCAGCACGCCATATCCGCAACTGATAGAGTCCCCGATGACCTCAATGCAACGCTTG
The DNA here is from genome assembly GCA_049977145.1 of Phycisphaerae bacterium. Classification (GTDB taxonomy): domain Bacteria; phylum Planctomycetota; class Phycisphaerae; order WQYP01; family WQYP01; genus JAMDCX01. Next base: position 2,662 of record JBMFGW010000098.1, on the reverse strand, counting down.
AATTTGGGCGGGGCTAACAGCGTCGCTCCTTTATTAAGTCGAAATCCAAGAAACTGGGCGGTTCCAAAAAACGCCTCCGTGCGCTTAAAGATTTCAACGGTGTGATCCGCCAGCGGCAGCTTATTGGCGGCGTTATAAAGAAGACGTCCGGCCAGCGGCACAATGACCTCCGTCGGCTTGCCATCCACAATGACCTGAAAACGGTCCTGGCCGGGATCATTGATTTCCACGTTAATGGCCGTGCCATGGAAGCGGATGAGGGCCGCGGAGGCGGACCATTGGCAAAGAGGGCCTTGGGGGTTGGATTTGTCAAAGCGCCCGATGTAAACAATGTGTGGATCATACGGAGCCACCACCACCGGAAGATTGGGGGCCGGGGGTTGACTAAGCGGACTTTCCAGGCCGGGTTCCGGCTTGACCGGGTGCACGGAAACAGCATCGAACCATATTTTCCCGTTGCCGGAAAAAGAAACACCGACCAGCGCGTGTACCGTGCTCTTGGGCAGCGTAGCGGTCGCGCCGAGATGTTGCCAATCTGTGGATGCCGCGGGGAACGCCAATGGAATCCAGCCGATTTGCTGCCACTTCTCATTAAATATCTGAATGGCAAACTGGATTGATTTGGCCGGAAACTTGCCGGCGACTTTGATGTAGCATCCGATATTAATCGGAACGGTGGGGTTGCGCGCCAAATTTTGAAAAACAAATCCGGCGGCTTTGGCGCCATGGGTATCAATACACAATGATGCCGGGGAAGATTTATGTACTTTAGTATCGCGGATCAGCGATATCTTGCCCTGGTGCCAGGACCCAAGATACCAGTTCGCCGGCGATTTGCCGCCCAACGCCATATTGGCATTACTGAGAAAACCGGGGGCCAGTTGATCCCCGGAGGCCGATGCCCCTTGAACCGCCAGTGCCGCGCTGCTGACCAATAATAACGCCAGACAGCACATCAACCACTTCATTGTGAATTTGTTCATTGAATAAATCCTTCAGTAACCATACATAGCTTTTTCGCTCATCAACCGCATGACCAACCGGCACAATAATTAAAGGTATACGTCCCCTGAAAACAAAAGTGAAGAATCACACGCACGCATGGGTGGCTGTGAGCCTGTGGCAGATTCTGCCAAGGGTCCCCACGCCCAAACGGTTGCATGCGGTTCGACCAAAAAGCGGGCCGGAAAAGTTTTCCTTCCCGGCCCGCTGGATGCACATATACTCGGTACGGGCACCGATGACACATTCTTGCGAGGGCGGGAAAAGCAATACCCAACGCCCGGAAACACCGCATCCCGGCCCGCGGCTATCACATGCCGATGCAGGCAAGATGCCTGCGGTACAGTGGGGCACGCCGTCAATTCGTCGCATCGGAGGGCGAGCGGAGTATATTCATCCGGCCACGCCGGGTTTTATCTGAATTTCCGTTTACGGCCCACCAGTAATAACCCCAGCCCGCCAGCCGCCACCAGGGCCAACGGAGCTGGTTCGGGAACGACGGCCACGGGCACAATTTGGATGCCGTTAATAGCTGGGCTATGGCCGCTGTAGTTCTGGGCGGCCACGGCAAAGCTCGTCCCGGTTATGTTGGTGAATTCAGCATAGTCGCCACCGGCAGTCGGACTGGTCTCACTTGCGCTGATCGCCCGGGTAAAGGTGAATGGATTGGTTGTTCCATCAATGTAGCCCGTCCCGATAGGATTGGGGCTGGTCTCATAGACCACATCGCCAGTTGCGCTGCCCGGGGTAAACGTAACCGGGTAACTGGGTGTCCCGGTGGTCGTTGTGGTCCCGATAGCTGTCTCGACGACATCACCGCTGTGGCCTACAAGCGTGTACACATACACGTCATACTCGGCGTAGGGGATATTGGTCAGATTAATGATCAAGCTGTTGAGGCTGCCATACGAGGTTTGCGAGCTGGTGGCACCGTAAAGGCCGCCGTTGGTCAACAATTGATTACCATTATTGGGGTCCGGCGAGCCGCTACCAGCGATAAAAGTATTGTCGTAGGCGACGAAAGCGGCCCATGAACCGGTCACGCCGGTGATGGCCCCCGCCGAATTCACGATGGGGTCCGTGGAATTCAGCGCGCTGACTGGAATCTGGTTGTTCGTCAGATTTCCCGAATTATTATCTGAATAATTCTCATTGTTCCAGTTCGTTTGTGGAACCACGCCCGCAGACTGCGTACTGGAAAGTTGGTCGCTGGCCGTGACGGTCGTGACCGTGACGTTGTCGGTGCCGAAGCTGATGCCGATGCTGGTGACGGTGCTCGCCTGCACCGCCGGTATTCCGGTGAATGCCGTCACGACCGCCACGGCCATTGCCGCAGCCGACACCAATTTGAGACTTGATTTGTTAACCATAGTTACACCTCCAAAAATTTTGCTCCTCGACTTCATGGAGCATTCCACCGTCCGGATGGATTGCGGTTTGCCGCAACAATCTGCGGCGGATCTGACGATACTGAATTTTGTGCTCATACTGTGTTTCCTTATATAAGAAACTACCTTGCTCTCTCACTGCCCGCCAGCCACAATGGTTGGCAAATCTGAAGTTGAGAGCTCCTTAAAAATAACCCTAGGAGCCTGTCCAAGTAATACCCCTTGCTCCAAGGAATTCTTTTTTAATACTTGACGTGTAGTCATATATATGA
>JBMFGW010000097.1:0-14777 GCA_049977145.1 Phycisphaerae bacterium | reverse complement strand
ATTACCAGTATTATCAGTATTGGTCAGTGATCAGTGGTCATTGATCATTGATCGCCTCTTTGTGGTGAATATCGTCGGGGTCGCCGTATTGTCGCGTCTTTGCGTTCTTACGCTGCTTTGCGGTTATCCCAAAACTCTGTGGCCTCGGTGCCCTCTGTGGCTAATGGTCGTGAAACCTGTGGACAAGACGTTTTGGTTGCGGCAAAGCCACGCTGGGTTCCCAAAAGTCTAACATATACTCCTTACCATTTGGCCAGAAACTGTCACAGGGCCGCTGCCCACTGGCGTTGGCGGCCTTTGGCCAGTAGCATCAGAAGGATGATAAAATCCGGTGGTACAATTCGAATCGGCACACGGGGCAGTCGGCTGGCGCGGACGCAGGCTGGAATTGTTAAACAAATGCTGGACTTCCGATCCGCGGCACAGAATCCACTGGATACGGAGCTGGTCTTTATCACCACCACGGGCGATCAACAACAAGAACCGCGTTTGGCGCAGACTGGCGGCAAGGGTTTATTTATCAAGGAAATTGAGGCTGCTCTGCTGGAGCGGCGCATTGATCTGGCAGTGCACTCCGCCAAAGACCTTCCCGCGCAATTAGCGCCGGGTACGGTTATCGCCGCCACCCCGCTACGGGCTGATCCGCATGATGTATGGATTGGATTTAACAAGAAAGGCATCGCGGAAATACCCCCCGGAGCCATGGTAGGAACATCGTCCTTGCGGCGGCAGGCGCAGTTGTTAGCCCAGCGTCCGGATGTGACGGTACAGCCCCTGCGCGGCAATATCGAGACGCGTTTGCGCAAAGTGCAGGATGGCGTGGTGGCGGGAACTTTTTTAGCCCACGCCGGGTTGGAACGCGCCGATTTGCTGCCCGCCAAGGCCGTGATGTTGCCGCTGGATGAATTTATTCCCGCCGCCGGGCAAGGTACTCTGGCTATACAGGCCCGTGCGGACGATCTACCAATGTTACGGGCCGCCCAAACCATCAATCATGCGGCCACCTTCGCCGCGCTGGATTTTGAGCGGCGCGTTGTGGCGGCGCTGGCCGGGAGTTGTATGGCCCCTATTGGCGTATGCGCCGTGCGCCGAGGCCGGGTGTCCAACAAACTTCAGGGATGGATTGCCCGCGCCTTTGTGGCTACACCGGATGGCCGGAAACTGGTGCGGGCAACACTACTTACCGAGGATCCATCGGTCGCGGGCCTCGGAAACTTATATGATTTACTGCTGGCGACGTTACGCGAAAGAGGAAGCGATGAAATTCTCGCAATTATCGGTGCCCTGTGAGACCACTGGCTTGCAAGGACGGGCGATAGCTTGCATACTCAAGTATAAACATGCGGTCATCGTTATGCCGCGATTTTAAGGAGATCACAATGCCTAAACTCATCGTTGAAAATATTGGTGAATTTGAGGTTCCCGCGGGCACGCGGCTGGTCAATGCACTTACCGACATCGTTAAGATTGATCAGTTCCACGCCTGTGGCGGCCACGCCCGTTGCACCACCTGCCGCGTGCACATTGAAAAAGGCGAACCGGCCAAAATCACCGCTGCGGAAAAAAATATAATGAAGGAACGTGGCCTGACCGCGCAACCGGGGTTGCGGCTAAGCTGCCAGATACTATGTGAGCAGGATATGACCGTGCGGGTAATAAGCCGCTGGAAAGGCACCGGAGCCAAAGACGCCGGCGCCCGTCCCGCCGATATTATTGAGCCGCCGCCGGTCTGGATCGACAAATCCAGCACTTGATCCCGGCCGCGCTGCTGCCGAGTCCCGCACGTCCACGCCAGTGCGTGCGCTGGCACATCAGGGCCGGTCTTGGTAGACTTCGGGATGGTTGAATTTGAGGTTACCGTATGACGGAATTTACAACGATCCCTTCCCTACTGGCGCTTTACCGCATCGACCATGAGTTACATGAATTTCGGAACCGTCTGACCGCGGTGTTGAAAGATCAGGTGGCTATTGAAAATAACATTGTGAAACTCAAGGCTGAATTGGCCGAGCTTGAATCTGCGGGGCGGAAGCTGCAGGCCACCATCAGTTCACACGAACTGGATATGAAAATCCGGCAGGAGCATATTGAAAAAATGCGAACCAGCCTGAACAACGCAAAGACGAATAAAGAATACTCCGCCATTCTGATTCAAATTTCCTCGGAAAAGGATGAAATTGGGAAGATGGAGACTATCATCCTGGATTTTATGGGGCAACTGGAAGTCAACAATAAAGCCGCCGGCGCCACGCGCGAACAATTGGCTTTGGCGGAAACAAACCTGGCCGATTCGCGCCGGCAGAGCAGTCAGCGGGTGCATGACATACAGACGCATATTGACGAACTGGAAATCCGGCGCGCTCAAGCGCAGCCGCAAGTGCCCGCCGAATCCCGTAAACAATACGAACGCATCTGTAAGCGCTATCCCGGCGATGCCATGGCGCCGGTGGATTTTGATGAAAACGACATGGAAAATATCACGTGCGGCGGCTGTTTTATGGGGTTGAATATTGAAGATGTGAATTTATTGCGCGGACGCGATGAAATCCGGCGTTGCCAGTCCTGCGGTCGGATTTTATACATGCCGGAAATGCTGCCGCGCGCAACCACCACTTCCTCCACATAGGAAAAATAACGTTGCCTTTCGGCCCCGGACAACAATGTCCGCGGGTGGGTTCTATGGCTGTTGTCAGGAGACCATGCGGTGGACTATTCAATTCTGCGGCTACAGTTTGATGGTGGATCCCGCGGAAACCCCGGTACGGCGGGGTGTGGCATTACGCTCACCACGCCCAGTGGCGAACTGGTGTATGAACTGGGCGACTATCTCGGCATGCGAACCAACAATTACGCTGAATATATGGGCCTGATTCGTGGCGTGGACGCGGCGGTGCGGCTGGGCGCTAAAAAACTTGAAATTAAAGCCGACAGCGAATTGGTGGTACGACAGATTCTTGGCATATATCGCGTGAAAAATGCGGCGCTTAAACCGCTGTACCAACAGGCGGTCCATTTATTAACGAAAATTCCATCCTGGTCGATTCAACATGTATATCGCGACGCCAATGTCCGCCCGGACGAGCTGGCCAATATGGCCATGAATCGCCAACGCGCCATTTACGGGGGGCCAGGCGCGGAAATTCTGCATCCGCAGGAAACGCACCAGTAAAGCCATTATGTGAAATAGTAAACGTTCACCACGGTGCCGCTCCCTTACGGTGGCGGCTCTGCCTGCCACCGCGCGGACTGGCGGCCTACCGCACCACTATTTCCGAAAATCCATTTCAGAGCGCCACATTTTCAAGTATGCCGCCGCCTTGGAAGCAGCAATATTCCCAGACCGGCCAAGGCCAGCAAACTAACAGCCGCGGGTTCCGGTACAGGCACAGTGGTTGGGCGTGCCCCATTGAGATACAAAGTTCCGCCGGGGAGATCAGGCACAGGATTCACACTGCGAACATAGTATGGCGCATTTTCGGGAAGCGAATAATTAAATGGAGCCGATCCCGATTGATTGGCGCCGCCAAATAATTCCGACACAAATGTCTGATTATTATTCACCTGCACCAGTTCACCACCTTTTACAAAGGTGGGTACTGCGGACTTATTGCCGCCTTCATCAACTACAAACATGGCCAGTTGTTCATGGAGAACATTAGCTTCTTCAGGGGTTACCGCGCCACCGGTTTGCGAGGAATAGGCGTTGTTGCCGGAGTTGGAAAAACTGCCGCCGCCCGCCCCGATCGACCAGAAGGATTTAGCCGTTAAACCAGAATAGGGCAATGCCGTCGGTCCGCCTTCACTAAATGTAACCACACTCGTGGTAGACGCGTGAACCGCCGTAGATCCTAGCAACACCCCCGCCACAGCGGCTGCACACCACCCCATACACGATGATTTTAAGAACCGCATCATAAATGCTCCCTTTCTAAAAACTCTATAAATACCATTTAGCAGCGAATTGCATCACCATACAATCTCTATCCAAATTTCCAGTCAGAATGGCTGACGATGCGTTACCTGAAGACCTGCTTACACGCCTCTTACAGCGCTGAAGCACCTGATGATGCACACCGCCAGAACATCAACTGTTCAAGTAATAGTGTAGACTCTTCATCGGCTTAAGTCAATGGTGATCGTTAATAATGTTTGATTGTTCTGGGGTATTGGGTTTATCTGTTGCAAATTGCGACCGATAACATGATACAATCATCGAATACGGTCTTACCGGCCATGAACCACGCAACCGGGATTGGCACCCTGAATCAGGAAGATGGAGTTAGGATCATAATCATTCGCCGGCCCTCCAGCTTGGGATCGCGCTCTGTCTTGCAGAGCTCTCCCAAATCGGTACGAATCTTTTCCAGAAGATCGCGGCCTAGATCGACATGCGCCATTTCACGCCCACGAAACATCAGATTAAATTGAACCTTGCGGCCATCTTCCAAAAATTTGCGCGCCTTGTTCATAAGCGTGTCACGATCATGCACATCAATTTTCACACTGCGGATACGCAATTCCTTCATTTGGGTAACATGCGATCCCGCATAAGATTTCTGCTCTTTCTTACGCTGTTTATATTTCCACTTGCCATAGTCCATCACGCGACAGACCGGCGGCTTATCCATAGGGGAAACTTCCACCAGATCCAGCCCCGCTTCCCGCGCCAAGCGCAAAGCCTCCAATAGCGGAATAATCCCCACTTGATCATCGTTTTCGCCAATCAAGCGAACCGGAGAGATGCGAATCTGCTCGTTACAACGCAAACCGTGATGGCTAATAGTCAACGCTCCTGAAAACACTTACCCATGATCTCGAACCAACTGGGCATTTAATACGCCATTACTTGTACCGTATTATGTCCACGGAGTCAAAGGATCGCATTTTTTCCGCAACGGGGGGCGCGGCGATTTTCCGGGCGGTCTTGAAATGGCGCTAAATATGCAGGAAATAGGGGGCGTGAACGGTTGCTACGCGTTTAACGCAACGCGCGGTTGCAAAGTCGCGGCGTAATACTAAAATCGCATCACTTGATTGGCGTTGGTTATGTCATAGGGAGTATGCCGATGGAATTTGATCTTTCTAAATTGGACGCCGCGGCCTGTAATAAAATGATGACCAATTTGATTATGCCGCGCCCCATTGCCTGGATCACCAGTGTGGACGCGGAAGGAGTGGTTAACGCCGCCCCGTTCAGCTATTTCAATATGTTGGGCGCGGAACCGCCGGTGCTGGCGGTGGGAATCGGCTATCGGCCCGGTACCACGATCCCCAAGGATACCGCGTTAAACATCCGTGCCACCGGCGAATTCGTCGTGAATTTAGTATCAGAGGAACTCGTGGAGAAGATGAATGAGAGCTCTGTGGATTTTCCCAGGGGCGTTAGTGAAATGGAAAAAGTCGGTTTGACAGGTGCCGCATGTCGGCACATAGCACCGCCGCGCATTGCCGAATCCCCGGTGAGTTTTGAATGTCAACTCGTGCAGCACAGCGTGATCGGAGCGAATCTGATTTTTATCGGACAAATTGTGCATGTATGGATCGCCGACGACTTGGTGGAACCTGAAACCATGCACATCCGCACCGCGTTGTTTCACCCGGTGGGCCGGATGGGTTCACCATCCACATACGTGCGCAGCCGGGACCGCTTCAACATACCAAGGCTGAATTATCAGAAGTGGGTGGAGAAGCATTAAGCGCCATGTTTTCGCCAGATCGAAAAATAGGCTCCTTGCCAGATCCTGGAAAAATGCCGCCGCACGGCCCCGAATGCCGGATTGGCCCATAAGCCGAATTTTCCATAACCGCGCCGCACCACAATATAATGTGCGGCCAAGGCTTCGTTTTTCAATCGGCGCATTTCAATGGAGGTTGGAATTCCCGGTTCCGGAAACCAGCTTAATGGCATGGACATTCCTTGGGGCATCCAGGGTAAGTAGCCGTTGGAAAGTATCAATGTCCGATGGCCTTGAACTTTCCGTACCACATATTGCCACTGCGCTAATTGCTGCGGATACGCCCAGAGATACCCCGTTTGATAGTTGCGTACCTTACCATGCCAGCACCACAATGTGAGCCCCGCGTTGCGTGCCTGGCTGCAAACCGCCAACACTCCCAGTACCACCGCCAGTTGTAGCGGCCGTACTGTACAACGGCTGATCACCACGGCGGTGAACAACACCGGTAGATAGGAATAGTATTCCCAGGCATATTTCCAGCCATAAAAGCCAAGCACAAACGTGAGGTGCATCAGCGCCATGGACAATGCCGTTTCCAGGAACGCATTGGGGGTATGAATATAATCCATGATTAAACCACCAGAGGTTATTTTTTGCCGCCAGGTTCCGCTGGCGCGTTTTTTTCCCAACCCGCGCAACAGCAATACCCATAGCAATAGGGCCGACATGACCAGCCATATTCCCGCGGGCGTCACGAAATAGTAATACCAGGAATGATACGCCGGCGACCAGAATTGCTGTCCCGTGCCGGAAAAAAAACCGAAATGCGTGTCATGGTAAGTCCGCATACCGGTAATCGGCACAATGGTTAAAAGCAGAGATTTTATTCCAAACCGCCAGATCATAGCCGCCGCCATCAGCAGACCGGTGCCTAGCGCCGGTGCGGTGCGGCGCCACAAGCCGGACACAGTCCGCGCTTGGCGCGCCCAGTCCCATAGCGTCCAGATCACCAGCAGTAAACCATACACATACGCCATGGATGGTTTTACAAACAGACACGCCGTGCAAATGGCCAGTGCGCGCGCGCGCTGCCCGCTCGCCTGTTCCGCAATAGCCCAAAGCAGCAGCAGCGCCTCGAGCGGGTGCGTAAGCGTTAAATAGCACGGCATGATTGCCACCGGCAGCGCCAGAAAAAGAAACCACAGTGCTGGCCGTGACAACCGCATCGCCAGCGCGAAGCGGGCAATCGCCAGTGCCATGAGCACTTCCATAACCGCGGTCATAATTAAAAACGCGGTTGGCGTACGACCCAGCAGCACAAATCCCCAATGTGCCACCAGCAGGCTGGCCAAACCGTGGGTATAACCGAAGTCAATCGCCGGTTTCATCCCCATGGAAATCAGCAAGTCACCCTTTAACGCGGTGCCCGGATCAAAAAAAGAAAAAAAAGTCCAGCCCGCTATCCGCGGCAACTGCCAAATCTGCAATAACGCCAACACCAGCGCCAATCCCGCCGCCAGCAGCCAAAAGCGGCGGCGTGACAGAGCGGGAATCCCGTGCGTTCCGGTCCGCGTGGCAGGCGCACTACTGAGGTCTGAATTTATAAGACCATCCTTCATAGGGGGGATTCTACCGGAAATGATGAAAAACCATGACGTGACCGAACATCCGGGGCCAGCGGACGGGGGCGTGGTGCAGTTTCCGCGAAAATAGGCACTGGTAATCCGCGCTATGGGCGTAAAGATTATTGCGTGCTTGCCGGACGCTATAGTAGAATGGAGTTGCTGTGTAGAGGAGTGTTTTTATGCCCAAGGTAAAATCCAATCGCGTTGCGGTTTATGTATTTCGTACGCTGCCGGGCGGCACCCAATTTTTACAACTACGTCGCGCGGTAGGATCAGGTGATTATGCTGGCACATGGCAAACGGTTTATGGGCGCATAAAATCCGGGGAAACCGCTATTGCCGCCGCCCGGCGCGAGCTTAAGGAGGAAACCGGCCTGACTCCCAAAGAGTTTTTCCAGGTGGAATATCTGGAGAGTTTTTATCATCGGGCTAAGGACCGCGTTAGCATTCTGCCGGTGTTTGCCGCCCGGGTTGTGCCCAACGCCACGGTCATGATCAATGAAGAACATGATGATTTTCGTTGGGTGTATCTGAAAGACGTCGCCACCCATTTTGTCTGGCGGGTGCAACGGCAAGCCATCGCCATCATTGAACAAGACATCCTTGGCGCGGCGCCCGCCAAAGAGCTGTTAATCTTATAATTCTTTTACAATCAAACTCGCCAGACTGCTGCGCTCCGGTCGTTCCAGCGTAACATGTCCGACGAGGTCTGAGTTTTTCAGTTTTTCAATCGTGAACGACAGGCCGTTGGAATTGGCATCCAGATACGGATTGTCAATCTGCTCGGCATCACCGGTGAGAACAATCTTAGTTCCTTCCCCGACGCGGCTGACAATGGTTTTAATTTCATGCGGCGTAAGGTTTTGGGCCTCATCGACAATCATAAACTGGTGTGGAATGCTGCGCCCGCGGATATACGTCAGCGCTTCGAGCACCACCTTCCCGCTTTCCACCAAAGCCTTCAATTTGCCTTCCACATTACCGGATTCGGCGCTGTGGATGCGCCGATCCTGCAAGAGAAATTCCAGATTGTCAAAAATGGGCTGCATCCAGGCCGCCATTTTTTCATCTTTTCCGCCTGGTAAAAAACCAATATCCCGTCCCAACGGCATAATAGGCCGGGCCACCAGTAGACGCTCATACCGCTGTTCATTAAAACATTTGGTCATGCCCGCGGCCAGCGCCAGCAAAGTTTTCCCCGTACCGGCGGTGCCCATGAGCGTAACCATCTGCACATCGTCATCCAACAACAAATCCAAAGCCATGGTCTGTTGCACATTGCGCGACAAAATTCCAAAGCAGGCCTTTTTTGCCCGCATCAGCGGCAATACCGCCTGCAAGGAACTGACATAACGCGCCAGGCCCGTTTGCGACTCGTCCATGGCATTGTGGAAAAGCACAAATTCATTGCTGAACAACGCCGGATGCAGCTCTGCGAGCACCGGATCCTGCACGGCTATTTTCTTTTCGGCATACAGCCGGTCAATGACCGCGCCTGGCACCTTTAATTCACGATAGCCGGCATAGAGCGTTTCATAATCCACCTTCTGGGACTCAAAGTCCGCGGTATGAATGCCCAGCGCATCGGACTTGATGCGGGCGTTAATATCTTTGCTGACAAAGGTGACCGGTTTGCCCTGTTCCTTAAGGTGATAGGCCACCGCAATAATCCGATTGTCAGGTACCGCTCCATTCAGGCCGGAAACCGGGATCTGCTCCATCGCCACCCGGATACAACCATTATGGCTGTTCCATTTCACGCCCTGCGCCAGGTGACCACGCTCCCGCAGTTGATCCAAATGGCGGATCACCATACGCGCATTGCGGCCCACATCATTGGTGTCCTTTTTGAACTTATCAAGTTCTTCCAGCACATCAAATGGAATGACCACTTCATTATCCGCAAAGGAAAACAGGGCGTTGGGATTATGCAACAACACGCTGGTATCCAATACAAAGTATTTCGTAACCGATTTGGCCGTAACCATGGTTCTCATTACTCCGCAGCTCCGAAGCCTATCTTAACCCGGGGGAAGCGCCTACGCTCCGCCCCATAACTCTTATCGTCGCAACCCGCGGCTGGACACAAGCCTAACCGGAAATATCACGCCGTCCAAATGGGGTACCGGTTATCAGCGATGTAACCGGCGTAGCAATTTTTCCGGGCGGCGTACCAAAATATGTTGCCCATTCTGGTACATTTCCACAAAAATCCGTGTTATTCCATGGTATCCGTGGGGTTATCCCGTCAGCTTTGCGCTAACTTTGCGCCGCCGCGCCTGGTTTCTCCAGCCCTTACGCCGCCATGGCGTTGCGAAGGACCTGTTCAATGGCGGTACATGTAGACGCCAGCAGAACGCCGACATGGGCGTTCATGTCCGCCCGCATTTCAGCCTCTCGGCACAGCGCGATACATTCCTGGGCGGCGGCCGGTAGTATGGCCTGAACCGGTGCGGACAAAGGGGCAATTATGGTCGCTCCGATGGCGCAGCGCAGTGCGTCATCCAGGCAGGCCGCGACGAATCCGAACATCAGGCCCACCCCATCGCGCAAGGCCCGATCTTTGGATGCCAAAGGATCGCGTTTGAGCATCACTTTGGCGTATTGTCCGGCGGCCTGCTGAATCACGTCCGCCAGGGCCATGCCGCCATCCCGCCCGGTCCACACGTTGCGCATGGCGTGGGATATCGTTACCACCCAATGCGAAAAAGCGGGTTGGTCCGGCGGTTTTTCGGCAGGTTCGTCGTCCGCAGCGGATTCCGTGGTAATGGCGGCTTCCAGAAAAGTAATCGCCCGGCCCAGACTGCCGCCGGAAAGACGGGCCAGGAGTTGGGCTGACTGCGCATCCATGCCGCGTTGCCGCAATTCGGGAACCATGATGGAAAAAGGCAGTTCGCGGAATTGCACCAGTTGGGCGCGGCTGCGAATGGTACTCAACAGTTCCATCGGACTCGTGGTGATCATAATAATGTAATTTTGCGGGGGCGGTTCCTCCAAAGCTTTCAACAGCGCATTTTGCGCCGACACTTCCATTAAATCCGCATCATCAATAATGAACCACTTTCCGCGTCCTCTCTGCGCGCGTTTATACAGCTTGGGTTCAACGTGGTGTTCCGGCGAATCATCACCGATCATTTCTCCGCGAATGACCTGAATGCTCAGCGTGGTACCCTTGGATTTGCCATGGCGGTCATGATAACGGATCAAATTGCGGCTTACCAGATGCAGATCGGGATGATTATTTAATTCGACCGCCTGGCAGGAGGCACAATGGCCGCATGGCAACGTAAGCATAAAGTCCGGATCCAATAGCGCATTGTGCAATTGGCCGTCCCACCGGTTGGGTCGCCGCACCGGCGCCTCGCACAGACAAGTCCCGGCCATTTCCAGCGCGGCATGATATTTTCCAACGCCGACCGGCCCGGCAAAAATCCAAGTGGAGGCCAGACGACCGGAAGACAGCACCCGCTGAATATGCGCCAGGGCGTGGGCTTGACCTTGAATGTTCAACATATCTTTACCTGTAACTATTTGCGGCAATTTCCTACCGCGCGGCGGCGGTAATTTCCTCCGCCAATTCGTTTAAGATGGTGATCCCGCGTTCAATAGTCTGGTCATCAGCCGCGTAACTAAGGCGAAAATGCGTATCTTGGCCGCTGAATACATGGCCGGGAATTATCAGAACATTCCGCGCCACGGCGCGCTGCACAAACTCCGTTGCGGTTAATGTTGCGGGAACTTTGGGAAAGGCATAAAACGCGCCCGCCGGCGCATTAAGGGCGAAATGCCCGCCTAATCCGGAAACGATGCGGTCCCGCTTGCGACGATACGCCGCAATGTGCCGCGTCATATCCACCGCGCCCGGGCGCCGTAATTCCAGAGCGGCATATTGCGCCGGCGCCGGAGCGCAAACAAATGTGTATTGCTGCAATTTGGTCATCTGTTCAATGATCTCTTTAGGCCCCGCGGCGTAGCCGAGCCGCCAGCCGGTCATGCCGTACGTTTTGGAGTAGCCCTTTAGTAAAATGCACTGTTCGGGCAGCAGCGGCGCGATGCTGTGGTGCTGCTGATAGCAGAAGGCGTCATAAATTTCATCGCTAAGCACCAGTAAATTGTGCTTTTTAGCAATGGCGGCGGCGGTTTGCAGTTCCGCCGGCGTAAGGGCTATGCCGGTGGGGTTATTGGGCGAACACAAAATCAGCATTTTAGTGCGTGGTGTAATGGCCGCTTCAATACGTTCCGGATGCAGGCGGAAATCGGGATAGCTGTTCACCGGCACCGGTACAGCGCCGATGAGTCGGGGAAGGTGTTTATACATTACAAAATAAGGATCCAGAAACAGGACTTCATCCCCAGGATTCAGCGCCGCGAACATCGCCAGCATAATGCCGCCGGAAGTACCCGACAACATCAGCACGCCGGGATCGCGCCAACCGGTGCTGTCGCGCACGGTACCACTAATAAAATCAATAAGTTCGCTGATACCTTGCGTCGGGGTATAGCGATTTTTGCCGGCGCGGATGGCTTCAATAGCCTTCTCCTTGAGGAGGTCCGGCACGTCAAAATCCGGTTGTCCGATCGAAAGATTAATGGGGTCCTTCAGTTTGGCCGCCAAATCGAAGACCTTGCGGATGCCGGATGCGTCAATATCCAAAGCCCGCTGGGCAATGAGACTACCGACATTAAAAGCCCCGGCGGCGGAAGAACATCGTGCTGCGGTGGATGCGGCCATAAACTCCTCTGTGGCATTCTCCAAACACTGTCAACATTCATTGTAGCGGATACCAAACCCTGGCACTACCGCCCTGTTGCCGACGGCGCGGCTGTTTTTCCGCGGCACGCCGAAATAGCTCTAAAGCAGAGGCGAAATCGCAGTGTTTAGTCCTGGCGCGCCGATACGTTTGAGGAATTCCGCTTCGTCAATAACCTCTATGCCGAGTTTGCGAGCTTTGTCCAGTTTGCCACCCGCATCTTCCCCGGCCACCACCAATGTTGTATTTTTGCTCACGCTCTCCCCCGCCTTTCCACCCAGGGATGCAATCAAAGATTTTATTTCATGGCGGGCGTAACGCTGCAACTTGCCGGTGACCACCACCGTTTTCCCAGCTAATGGACCGTTGGTTGGCCGTACGCGGGCGGGCGCGGTTTGCACGCCCAGGCGTTCGAGTTGCCGCAACAATTCGATTCCTCCCTGCTGGTGCAGAAAATGGTGCAGGGACTGGGCCACCACAGAGCCGACACCTTCCACTTTTTCAAAATCCGCGACCGTCGCGTTGGCCAAAGCCTCTACCGAAGGAAACTGGCCCGCAATATCCTCCGCGGTGCGCACACCGACATGCAGAATGCCCAGCCCGGCCAGCAGACGCTCCAATCCGCGGTTTTTACTTTCCGCAATGGCCGCAATCAAACTGGCGGCTGATTTTTCTCCCATGCGATCCAGGCCCGCCACATCTTCCAGTTTAAGGCGGTACAAGTCCGGGATCGTCGCCACCAGGCCCTTGGCCATGAGCTGCTGCACCACCGCCGGGCCGAGATTTTCAATATCCATTTGATCGCGCGCGCCGAAAAACAGCAGTCGCTCAGCACGCTGGGCGGGACAGGCGGGATTACCACAGCGGACAAATCCGCCCTCCCGCACCGTCGGCAAGCCGCAGGAAGGACAGGTCGCCGGCGGCACGATGACCATGGCGTTGTCCGGGCGCTTGGCAAGCACGCTGCCGACAACATAAGGAATCACTTCCCCCGCTTTCTGCACAATCACACGGTCATGCAGACGAATGTCTTTGCGGACAATTTCATCAAAGTTGTGCAAACTGGCGCGGTACACCTGGGTGCCGCTGATAAACACCGGCGGTTCAAATTCCGCCACGGGCGTAATGGTCCCGGTTTTTCCCACCTGCAACACCACCCGCACTAATTGTGTTTCCGCTTGTTCCGGCTGATATTTAAAAGCGATGCACCAACGTGGCGCGCGGGCCGTGGTGCCAAGCCGCCGCCGCTGCGCCAGCGCATCGAGTTTCACCACCACGCCATCGGTGTCGTAAGGCAGATTTTTCCGCAGCGTATCCAGGCGGTGGATATATTCCAGCACCGCCGCAATATCCGGCGCGGGATAAATATGTTCCGATACCGGAAATCCCAGGGCTTTGAGATACCTAAGCCATTGCTGATACGTGGTAAACTCATAGCCCTCCACGACGCCCTGACCATGCGGCAGGAAACGCAATTTCCGCTCCGCCACCTGGCGCGGGTCCAGGAGTTTGAGCGTACCGGCGGCGGTGTTACGCGGATTGGCATACGCTTCCTCCCCCATCGCTTCCTGACGCCGGTTGATGACCAGAAATTGCTGGCGAGTTAAAAATGTTTCCCCACGCACTTCCAGCACCGGCGGAATATGTCCGGGCCAATCGGGAACCACAGATTCCGGATTATGCAGGCGCAGTGGAATGTCATGAATGGTGCGGGCGTTCTGGGTTACATCATCACCCGTGTCACCATCGCCGCGCGTGGCGGCCTGTGTCAACATACCATTTTCATAACGCAGCGAAAGCGATATGCCGTCAATCTTCGGCTCACAGACATAACTGTACTGTTCACCTTCCAGCAGTTTCCGCACGCGCTGATCAAATTCGCGCACTTCCCCTTCACTATAGGTGTTATCAATGGAAATCATGGCAATAGCATGACGCACGGATGCAAAAGATTGCAACGGCTTGCCGCCCACGCGCTGCGTGGGCGAATCCGGAGTAATATATTCCGGATGCGCCAGCTCCAGATCGGCAAGTCGGCGGAGCAGCGCATCATAATCCTGATCGGAAATTTCTGACTTGGCCTGCTGATAATACAATTCATCATGCCGCCGAATTTCCCGGCGCAGTGTATCCATGTCATCTGCTATCGCATCACTCATACCCGGTGGTTATACCCAGATTTTTCCAGGTCGGCCAGTAGATTTTAGACCCGCCCAAAAAACTTCTCCCAGTATCACCACACTGGGGGTCGGGCATCCTGCCCGACAATTAACGCCAAGGGGGTCGGGCATCCTGCCCGACAATTAACTTAGGGACGGGACCGAACTAACCCCCTCTTTGTCCCGCTTTCCAATAGCTTACCACCGACAGAGCTGGCAGCTGCTTGAGGGCGGAACGGAACGGTCAGGGAAGTTGTTTCGGGCTTATCCGTATTTCCTTTATTTTATGCGGTTTTTGTTTCGCGGCTGGCCACCCGAAGTGCCATCCCGCGGCAAACTTTAATTGATTTCATAATTTTCTGGAAATTGATTTGACTTTACGGAAGCGATGGCCCATACTTGTTTACGCGGGTTGTGAGAGCTTCGAAGTGAGGCCACCGCAGTAAGCTGTTTTAGGGGTTTTTCTATGTCAATGGGCAAGATTCTCGGTATGGGTGCGGCGTTGGCCGCGGGGTTGGCGGTCGCGGGCATGGCCAACGCGAGCGTGCAGCTTGAGATCACCAA